>CAYYBI010000551.1:0-7585 GCA_964469835.1 uncultured Rhodospirillaceae bacterium | reverse complement strand
TGGGAATCGCCATGGACACAGAGGACGGCTTGTTCGTCCCGGCACTGCGGGATGTCGGCAACCGCGACGCCGCGGATCTGCGCCGCGGCCTCGATGCCATGCGCCGCGATGTCGCCGCACGGACGGTGCCGCTGGAAGAGTTGCGCGGTCAGACGATCACCCTGTCGAATTTCGGCATGTTCGGCGGCGTGCACGCGGCGCTCGTCGTCCTGCCGCCGCAGGTTGCGATTGTCGGGGCGGGACGTATTCGCGATTCGGTCGTTGCCCGCGACGGGAAGCCGATGGTTCGGCCGGTGCTGCCATTGTCGTTGACCTTTGACCACCGCGGCGTGATGGGCGGCGAGGCCTCCCGATTCCTGGCGGCGGTGAAGGCCGATCTCGAAATTGCGAATTGAACCATGCGATGTTGGAGGTCAATCGAATGAGGGAGTCGATAGAGATGGAAGATGTGTTCGGACTGACGGATGATCTGGGTCCGGCAAGAATCGTCCATCTTTACCAGCCGAACGCGAACCTCAAGGCGATCGTCGTCGTCGACAATGTCGCTTGCGGTCCGTCGATCGGAGGCACGCGCATGGCGCCGGATGTCAGTTTGGAAGAATGCTTCCGCCTCGCCCGCGCGATGACCCTCAAGAATGCAGCCGCCGGCTTGCCGCATGGCGGCGGCAAGTCGGTCATCTTCGCCGACCCCAAAATGCCGGTGCAGGACAAGGAGGACTTGATCCGCGCCTTCGCCGGGGCGATCGGCCAGATCGATGACTATATCGCGGGCCCGGATATGGGCACGGATGAGCGTTGCATGGCGTGGATCCAGGACGAGATCGGCCGCTCGGTCGGCCTGCCGCCCGAGATCGGCGGCATCCCGCTCGATGAGATCGGGGCGACGGGTTTCGGCCTTGTGGCGGCCATCGACGTGGCGCGGGAGTTCTGCAATCTCGATCTCGAAGGCGCCCGCGTCGCGGTGCAGGGCTTCGGGTCCGTGGGGCGTCATGCCGCACGCTTCCTTGCCGAGAAAGGGGCGGTCCTGGTTGCCGCGGCCGACTCCGGTGGCACGCTCGCCGACCCGAACGGAATCGATATCGGCGCGGTGAACGCCATCAAGGCCGAGGGCGGTAGTGTGACCGACCACGGCACGGGACAGGTTCTGGACGGAGAGGCAATCATCGACGTGGCGTGCGATATCTGGATTCCCGCGGCGCGCCCGGACGTTTTGAGGGCTGATAATGTCGGCCGTCTCCAGGCCAGGCTGGTCGCGCAGGGCGCCAATATCCCGGTTAGCGAGGAGGCGGAACGGCAGCTGCATGAACGCGGTGTTCTGAATCTTCCGGACTTTATCGCCAATGCCGGTGGCGTGATTTGTGCGGCGGCGGAATATCGGGGCGCAACCCAAACGGCCGCGCTCGCGGAAATAGACGAAAAAATTCGGCGCAACACAAAGGATATCTTAAAAGCTTCTACCGACTCGGGCGAAACGCCGCGGCAGGCGGCCAACGCGCTTGCGGAACGGCGCCTGCGGAATGCTATCGGCTACCGGCGCTGGTCATAGGTGAAGTAACCTGTTCGAAGGTTCGGATCATGCCAACGAAATCATCGGGGAAACGAGCGCGGGCGGTGATTCTTGGCGCCGCCGGCCGCGACTTCCATAATTTCAATATGCTGTACCGCAACGACCCGGCAACCGAGATCGTGGCGTTCACGGCGGCGCAAATACCGGACATCAGCGGACGCCGATACCCGGCGGCCCTCGCCGGACCGCTTTATCCTTCCGGCATACCGGTCGTCGACGAGTCGGCGCTGGAGGCGCTGTGCGAAGCCGAGCGTGTCGACCGGGTGGTGTTCTCGTACAGCGATGTGACCCATGAGGCGGTGATGCACCTGGCCTCCCGCGCGCTGGCGTCGGGCGCGGACTTCGTCCTTGCGGGGCCGCGCCGAACAATGTTGGCGTCGAAACGTCCTGTTATCGCAATTTCCGCGGTTCGCACAGGGTGCGGTAAATCTCAGACGGCGCGATGGTTGTCGGTGTGGTTGCGCAAGAGGGGGCTGCGCGTCGCCGCCATTCGCCATCCGATGCCTTACGGCGATCTTGGCAAACAGGCCGTGCAGCGTTTCGAAGCCCTTGCAGATCTGGACTCGGCGGCGTGCACGATCGAGGAGCGCGAGGAATACGAGCCGCACATCCGAGCTGGCAATGTCATTTATGCGGGTGTCGACTATGCGGCCATTTTGCAGGCGGCGGAAAAGGAATCGGACTTGATACTCTGGGACGGCGGCAACAATGACTTTCCGTTCATCCGGCCCGATCTGCATGTCGTCATTGTCGATGCGCTGCGGCCCGGGCAACTGACGACACACCATCCCGGCGAAACCGTATTGCGCATGGCTGACATCGTCGTCATCAACAAGGTGGACGCGGCGGCGGCGGCCGATGTCCAATCCCTTACCGAGCGTATTCGCGATGTTGTGCCCGAAGCGAAGATCATCCGCGCGGCCTCGCCGGTGACTCTCGAAGACCATGCTACGCTCGGAGGGCAAAGAGTTTTGATTGTTGAGGACGGCCCGACGATTACCCATGGCGGCATGCCCTTCGGTGCGGGGTATGTGGCGACGTCTTCGGTGCCGGATGTTCGCATCGTCGATCCGCGCCCTTACGCGTCGGCCATGATTCGTCGCGCCTATGAACGATACCCTCATATTGGTCTTGTATTGCCGGCTCTCGGCTATGGCGAAGCGGCGATCTCCGCCTTGCGCGACACCATCAATAGCGCCGACGCGGATGCGGTCGTATCGGCGACGCCGATCGATATTGCCGCGCTGATCGAAATAAACAAGCCGGTGGTCAGGGTGCGATACGAATATGCCGATGCCGGGGCGCCCACATTGACGGAATTGGTTGAGCAGTTTCTGGTAGAGCGTGTCGACGACTTGGCTGCGGAATAAGCAAGATGCTTGTCGTGATTGCGCTTGGCGGAAATGCGTTGTTGCGGCGGGGCGAGCCGCTCGATGTGGACACGCAGCGACGCAACGTCCGGGTGGCGGCACGCACCATCGCCGAGGTCGCGGCTCGGCACTCGGTTGTCGTAACTCACGGCAACGGTCCGCAGGTCGGGCTCCTTGCGCTTCAATCGGCGGCGTATCGGGAGGTGCCGCCGTATCCCCTCGATGTGCTCGGCGCGGAAAGCGAAGGTATGGTCGGCTATATCATCGAACAGGAGCTGCGTAACTGCTTGCCGGACCGGGAGGTGGCGGCGGTTCTGACACAGGTCGAAGTCGCACCCGATGACCCCGCCTTCCTGACGCCGTCCAAACCCATAGGCCCTTTGTACGACGCGGAAACCGCGCAGCGCCTGACGCGAGAGGAAGGATGGCGTTTCGCATCCTATGGCGATGGCTACCGGCGTGTCGTCGCCTCGCCCGAGCCTGTGCGGTTGCTTGAACTCGAATGCATTCGTCTGCTGGTTCAGCATGAGGTCTTGGTGATCTGCGCCGGCGGTGGCGGCGTGCCAGTGGTTCTCGATGACAATTGCCAGACAATCGGGATCGAAGCGGTTATCGACAAGGATCTCAGCGCAGCGCTGTTGGCCGAGGCGTTGGCAGCGGACTGGTTGCTTATGCTGACCGATGTTTCGGCCGTCAGTTCCGACTGGGGCGTGGCGGACGCAAGGAACATTCGTCAGGCGTCGCCGCCGGCGTTGCGGCGGATGGCGTTCGAAGCGGGTACCATGGGACCGAAAATCGACGCCGGCTGCCGCTTCGTCGAACGGACCGGCGGCCAAGCCGGCATAGGGTCGCTGGGCGATGCCGCGGCAATTCTCGACCGTCACGCCGGGACGGTCATTCGGGCTGGGCTTCACGAAGTCGAGATGTACGCCACGGAACCGGCATGAACCGCATTCGGCGTTGTTCCTCAAATTCGAGCCAATGAATACACCGCCCGGCCCGTCTCGGTTGATGAGGGAGAGTGCGGTTTTACGGTCGCGCGGCTGGTCGACGGTATCCGCCGAACGCGCGAGCGGCACCACGAGGCCGAACGGGCAGGGGAAGCGCCGTTAGCGCTTCGGCTGCCGGCTCCACTGGTTTGCAAAGAGCTGCACGGCGAGCGCGACAACGGCGCCCGCCAAGGCAAGGAGCATGTCCTTTTGCGCGTCGAAGACATCGCCCTGGGTGCCCAGATAGGCCATCGCCGTGTCGGGACTCAGGATCTGCGCGACGCTCCATTCGAGGATTTCATAACATGAACTGAAGAAAACGATCGAGACAACGGCGAAAGCCGAACTCCAGGCCCTGCCGACATGTGCGGCCTTTCTGATGATTTCCCAGATCGGCAGGAACATCAAAAGGCCGTAACAAAAGTGCACGAAACGGTCGAAATGATTGCGTTCCAGGGAAAGGAGATCGCGCAGCCAGTCCCCCGCCGGCGTTTCGGAATAGGTATAGTGCGCGCCGATCGTATGGAGCGCCAGAAACGCGATGATAAGGCAGTATGACAGCGTCGAGAATTGCAGTCTTCGCCGGGTCCACAATAGGAAACCACCAAGCGCGAACACCAGCAGGTTCTCCATGAACCAATCGGTGCGATGTCTTGGTGCGATCGCCAAGAAAACCCAAAATACGAGATAACCGGCGACAAGGACGCGGAGCGACAATGCCGACCGCGCCGTGTTCCGGATGGGTTGCGCCGCACTGGATTTCCCGCGTGTGCAAGCGTTGTTCAACTTTGCCTCCAGCGTATGGAATCCCGCGTTCCAGCCTGATCTAACTAGACGGCCCTAAAGGATCACATTGATTTGAATCATCCCGTCTCTCCGCTGCGCCGCTTTAGACGGCGGGTCTTGCAATTCTTCATACCCCGCGCAATCGGTTGCCGGGGGGTGCTGGGAAGCAATATTAAATTACTGCGAATAAACTTCTTTTTATTTATCGATTGCTTGATACCTTTAAGCTTTTACATGTCGGTATTGATATAGATCAAGGAAAAAACCCGCTAACCTGGATTGATGTTGAAATCTGAGGTCAATGCAGGGTCTCTCCCGATAGACAGCCTGGATAGGCAAAGGGGTCGTTATGCAAAATTCGATGACCTTCAACATACAGCACTCCGTCCACAGCATCATGCTCAAAGTGCGCCGCAGACTTGCCTTGCGCCGCTTGAACAAGGACTTGGCCCTTTTGACGGATGAGGAGCTGGACGATCTGCTTGCAGAGGCAGGAATACAGCGGAAAGATCTCTTTACAAGCTTCGACGGCAATGCGCCGCACCGTCGGCGGATGAGCCGAATGTTGATGCATTTTGGTATCGATCGCGAACAGGCGTCGCAAAATAATTGGGGCGACCTTGTCCATGCGGAAAGCCAGTGCGCCCAATGCCTCGGCGCGGGCCGGTGCCAACGGTGGTCCGATTCGAGCGACACGGACATCGCGCCCAAAATCTTCTGTCCAAACGCCGCGCTGTTCGAATTCATTCGTTCAGTCCAGGCACGAGCGGCGGCGGCCAGAGCCCGGGTCTATCCCTACACCCCGAATTCATCCGATTCGAAGGCCGCGCGGGTTGAAACTGCCTGGAACACATTACGAAATCACGAAGGAAAGCCTTTCTGGCGGCAATAACTTCGCGCGGTGTACCGGCTCGAACCGGCTAATGTCCGGATATGGCTGCGGCTGTTGACCAACTCGGATGTGGGTCGATTTTGATGTCCGCTTTACCCGCAGTAGCGGACATGAGATTGCGGTGGCGGAGAGTCCGGTTGACCCGAGGCGGTCATGGGCCTTCAGCTGCAAAGATTTCGACACGTTCGCTAGTCGAAATGAGTTATCGTCAATCTCATGAGCGCAATGGGAGGACCGAATGGCGCAGGACGCCTTTCAACTGACAGGTAGCGCTGCCGAGATATACGAAGATCAAAAAGTACCGGCAATGTTTAGGCCGTTGGCCGAAGCGACTTTGAATGCCGTGCCGCTGTCTGGGGATGACAGCATCCTGGATGTCGCATGTGGCACCGGGATTGTCGCACGCAAGATCCGGGAAAGGGTCGGACTATCGGCTCGCGTTGTTGGTGCTGACTTGAATGAAGGCATGATCGAAGCAGCTCGAAAGTTGAAAGATCCACATACTCAAACTTGCGAGTGGTATGTTTGCGATGTCTGTGACATGCCTTTTGACGCAGGAGAATTCTCAATTGCTTTCTGCCAACAGGGTCTCCAGTTCTTCCCGGACGAGATAGCGGCGTTGACGGAAATCAAAAGAGTTCTGCGCCACGATGGAAGGATCGCCTTGACGGTATGGAGCGGGCCGAGTGCGTTCTTTGAGGCGTTGGCCCTGTCGTTAGCCAAATACGTTGATGAATCGACCGCAGAACGCTCTCTCGCTCCTTTTGGTTACAAAGGCCGCGATACTCTTGAAGCACGTCTCGGGGAATTGGGTTTCTCCGGTACTTCCAGGCACGAGCTTGCTGTTGATCGAGTGATCATGAATCCGGAAGTTTCTATCCGAAAGGAAATCCTGGGGACACCGGTTGGACCTTCCGTCGAAGAAAAGGGCGATGTAGTGATGCAGCAGATCGTGCAAGAAGTTACCGAAGCATTGTCAGGATTTCGTCGAGGATCTGATCTGGTAATTCCACAGCACACCCACCTCTTCCAAGCCAAACTCCATTGACGGTCACATGGAGTCTGCACGCAGAACGACATCAATAGCGGTTCATCGAAAAACCAGAACTTGGGGCAGAGTATTTGTCAGATGTCGATGCCGAGCAGCCGGGCCGCGGTCCCACCGAGAATAGCGATCCGGTCGTCATCTGTCAGGTCGGGCGTGTTCAGGACCAGGTCAATTTCAGTACTCGTCCACCCGAACGGATAGTCGGTTCCCACCATGATCTGGCCTGGCCCCGTTTCGGCGATCAGATGTCGTAAGGCCTCGGGCGTAAACACGATGGTATCGAAATAAAGCTGACCGTCCTTCAGATAAGACGTCGGCCGTTTTTTGGGCAATGGCCCCACCCGATCGGGGAACGTGCGGCAAACGGCGTCAGACCGGTTGGCGTAAGACGGCAAGTATCCACCACCGTGCGCGGCGCAGATCTTGAGCCCGGGGAAACGGTCCAGCGTGCCTTCGAAAATAAGATGAGACAGCGCAATGGTCGTTTCGAGCGGGTTGCCGATGGTGTTCGTCAAGACGCCACTACCGGAAAGCCGCCCGCTTGGCTCAAGTTCTCTTGTGCCCTGCGGGTGCATGAAGACCAACAGATCGAGTTCCTCGCACACGGCCCAAAAGGGATGAAGTTTTGGATCGGCGAGTTCTTCGCCCGCTACGGAACAGCCTACGCTCACGCCGCGAAATCCGAGCGTCTTGACGGCATGCTTGACCTGCTCGACCGCGAGATCGGGGTGTTGCAGGGCGACGGTGGCAAAGGCCACGAAGCGATCGGGTGTGGTGGTGCAAATCTCGACCAGGGCGTCGTTCTGTATCCTGATCAATTCGGCGGCGGCGTCTCGCTCGGCTTCGTACCAGTAGGGATTGATGCTGAGCGCCAAGACATCGATACCCTGTTCGTCCATCGCGGCGATGCGCGTGGTCGTATCCGTCATCAAC
>CAYYBI010000550.1:0-9946 GCA_964469835.1 uncultured Rhodospirillaceae bacterium | reverse complement strand
ACCGCCTTTTCGCAGGCATCGATATCCATCGCGCCACCCTTGTGCAGCGGGTTGTTGGCGATGATGCCGACGCTTTGCCCATTGAGGCGGCACAGCGCGGTGACTACGGGCCGGCCGAACCGCGCCTTCATCTCGAACATGCTGTCCTTGTCGACGATCGCATTGATGATCTTGCGGATATCATAGACCTGGTTGCGTTTCTCGGGCAGGTACCCGCCGATATTCTTCATATCAGCGCCCGATCCCTTAGGCACCGGATGCACCGGCGGTGCTTCCATATTGTGGCTCGGCAGATAACTCAAAAAGGTACGGATCGCGGCCAGCGCTTCTTCGTCCTTATCGACGAAAAGATCGACCATCCCGGTCGTTTCGGCATGCAGTTTCCAGCCGCCGAGTTCCTCCAGATCGATCTCCTCGCCGATCGCCATCGCGATCAACCGCGGGCTCGATACCGCCATGGCGGAGCCCTTGCGCATCACGGTGAAGTCGGAGCAACAGGAAAGCCAGGCGGAGGAGCCAAAGGAAAATCCAAGCGCCGCCGAACACCAGGGCGTATCGCGCATCCGCTGAAACTGGGTCACGTCGGTTCCCAGCAGGGCGCCCATGCCTTTGGACCCCATTGCATCCGGCAGCCGCGCGCCGGTCGACTCGCCGATGAACACCACCGGCATGCCGCGTTCGGAGCCGGTGCGGCGCACATGTCCCACCTTCTTGCTGTTGGTGGCGCTGGTGGAGGACCCCTTGACGGTAAAATCGTTGACCGATACCGCGACGTCGCGATTGTCGATCCTGCCGAAGCCGGTGACCTTGCCGTCCGCCGGCGTTTTGTCGCGATCCTGCAGATAGACACCCGACGTGCCGAGCAGGCCGGTCTCGATGAAAGAACCCTTGTCGACCAGGCACTCGACCCGTTCGCGCGCATTCAGCACGCCCTGCTTGCGGCGTTTCTCGAGTTTCTCGGGCCCGCCCATACCCCGCGCCTTGGCGCGGCGTTCCTCGAGGTTTTCCAATAGGCTGTCCAGATTCGTCAGGTCATCGGTCATACAAATTCTCCCCCGCGTCGAAAGCGGTACCGTGTCAATATGTTTGGCTGGAAGCGACGGCGATCATACAAAGAGCCCCGCGCCAAGGCGATACCCCGCAAGGGTGCCCGTCACCGGCCTTGAAAGTTTGGCTTCCGTTTCTCCATGAACGCGGTGCGGCCCTCGATGTGATCCTCGCTCGCGTTGCACATGTCGACCAGTTGCTCACACAGATCGAGATCGCGATCCGCCGGATTCTTGAGCGCTTCGTTGATGCTGGTCTTCGCGGCCCGCATGGTCATCGGCGCATTGCCGGCGATCATCAGTGCATAGTCCTGCACATACGCATCCAGCTCATCCGCCGGCACGACCCGATCTACCAGCCCCATATCGCGGGCCTCCTCGGCGGAAAACTGACGCGCTGTATAGAATATTTCCTTCGCGAAGGACGGACCGACCACCGAGACCAGCCGCCGGATCCCGTCATAGTCGTAGCCGAGCCCGAGCCTGGCGGCCGGAACCGCAAAACGGGCATTGTCCGAACAGATGCGGATATCGCAGGTCAGCGCGGTGCCGACACCGCCGCCGATGCAATAGCCGCGAATTTTGGCGATGGTCGGTTTCGGCGCATTGAGCAGGTTGTCCCGCGCCTCCGACGTCCGGCGGTGATAGGTCTCTTCCGCCTCCGCATTGGCGCGTTCGTCCTCGAACTTGGAGATGTCGGCGCCGGACACGAAGGCCTTTCCGCCCGCCCCGGTGACCACGACCGCCCGGATCGCATCGTCCCTGGTGAAATCGATCATGATTTCCGCGGCGCGACCCCACATTTCGCTGGAGACGGCGTTGTGCCGCGCCGGGTTGTTGAAAATCATCGTGCCGATCGGGCCGTCCCGTTCGGCCAGCATCTTGTCGGTGCTCATCCGGCTCCCCTGCCCGTCATCGGGCCCTTGATCCTGTTTTCGGCGTCCACTCATATCGGCGAAGCGCCGCCGCGTCCAGCCCGGCCGGTCACGCCAGGTCAAATCCGTGTTTTTGCAGGAAGTCCTTGAATCCGGGGCGTTCCGGCTTCGACAACTGGCGCGTCACGTTCTCCGACCAGGGGCAGTATTCCAACGCGCCATAGAGGTCCACATGCCGTTGCTTCGCCTCGGGCAATGGCGTGTGTGCGTGGCGCCGCTGATCGTAGGACTCAACGTCCTTCGCCAGCGCATCGTCGTTATAGCGGTCGGTATGGACCACGACCGATTGCGGCAGGCGCAGCGAAATACGCGGCGTTTCGAATTGCGGCCAGCCACCGGCGAGCCCCGCGATCGGAAACACGCCCGGCGGCAGGCTGAGCAGATCCCTAACCGTATCCATCTTGTTGCGGATCTGGCTGATCGGGCAGACGCCGAGCCCAGCCGCTTCCGCCGCGTTTATGAAACATTGCATCGCCAGCGCCGCATCGACGATACCGTTCAGAAAGGTATCCACGTTGTTGTTGGCATGATCGTGGCCGCGAATTTCCGCGAGCCGCTGTATTCGCCGCATATCGGCGCAGAACACCAGGAAGAGCGGCGCCAGCGGTGGCCAGTCCATACCGCTGCCGAGCGCAGATAGGGACTCGCGCAACGCCGGGTCCTTGATGACGATGATCGAGTATTGCTGCAAATCCGACTTTGTCGGCGCAGACTGCGCGCAGGCCAGCAAGACCCGAAGCAGGTCGTCCGGCACCGGGTCCGGCTTGTAATGGCGTTGCGAGCCGCGCGCCAGGATGCCGGCCAACGCCCCTTCGGCCGCCATGTCGCCGCCGCACTCCGCTTCGACGCCATACCGATCGCCGATCAGATCCTTGAGGGTCTTCATCAATCACTCCCTTTTCATCCATCATTGTCCACACGGCCATGCGCCGAAGAAGCAATGTACCAAAATAGGGAGGATTAGGATAACGACGCCACCAACGGCGGCATGTCCGGCGTCCGTATCGAGAACGGACGCCCCGCAGAGGCATCCCCGGGCACAGTTTCGTTAGCCCGGGCTGAACGCATTCAAAGGCAGTGTTTCAGAAGCGGGAGAGAGAGCGTACTAGTCGCGGTCCGGCACGATGAACAATTCGCCGACAATACGGATCGGCAGATCGTGCCATTTTGCGAAGGCCTGCACCCAGGTAGCGTTGTCCCTTACCCAGAGTGAATCCGCCGGCAGATACCCGGTCTGGATTTCCACGACGTGCCCGGCCCAAAGCAACTCCCAGAACGGTGCGGCGTCGACCGCGACCTGCCGTGCATGCAGGCGCCCCCGCATGTCGAAGGTCGTCGGAAACTCGACAACCAACGCTCCGGCGGCGCCGCTTGCGGTTTCCGAAGGCTGTGCTTGCGTTGAATTGGTCATAAGATGCCATGGGCTGGTTGGATTGCATCCAAAAATACCGGGCTAAACATTGACGAAAGATGAATGCTCTGCGGAAATCATGCAGGGCTTAGATGTGGAAGGAGGCGCACGCGACCATGACCGACCGTATTCCCCTGATCCTGGGCCCCGGCTTGTTGAATACGCCGCGCCTTTGGCAACATCAGGTCGAGCACCTTAGCGATATCGCCGATATCCAAATCGTCGACACCACCAAAGACGATTCGCTGGTCGATATGGCGAAACGGATGCTCGACGACGCACCGCCAACCTTCGCCTATGCGGGACTCTCGATGGGCGGATATATGGCGTTCGAGATGATGCGCCTAGCGCCGGAACGCGTGCAGCGGCTGGCGCTGCTGGACACCTCGGCCCGGGGCGACGCGCCGGCACGCAGGGCCAACCGCAAGGAATTCATCGCGCTTGCGGAAAAAGGCGAATTCGACACGGTCAAGCAGCGGTCGCTGCCGATCCTGCTCCACCCTGACAAGCTGGACGAGCCTGAACTTGTCGCGATCACGCTCGGCATGGCGGACGAGATCGGCCCGCAGGTCTTCATTCAGCAGATGACAGCGATCATGAACCGGCGCGACAATGTGGACAGCCTCAGCGCGATCAAGGTGCCGACGATGGTCATTTGCGGCCGCGAGGACCAGGGCACGCCACTCGAAGTCAGCGAGGAAATCGCCGCCGACATTTCCGGCGCACGGCTCTGCGTCGTCGAAAATTGCGGGCATTTATCGACACTGGAACAGCCGGAGGCGGTAACCGCCCTCCTGCGGGATTGGCTGACTTACGACTGACCGGCCATTGCCTAAGCCGCAATGACCTTTAGCCGGCGATTCGGTCTGACCTCTTCGCCCGCTTTCATGTCGTTCAGCACGCGGAACCAGGACTCGTTGTACCGTCCATAGGGCAGCGTCCTGGCCAGGTTGCGCACCGTATCGCCGCGCCGCGCCGAGACCAGCAGCAGCCGCAAGGGCTTGATCTTTGCCGCCTCGGCCGGGCTAAGCCGGCGAAAACTGTGGGTGGTCTTCCGGAAGGCCGGCGCCAGCCGCGCGCTGTCCTTCGCCGGATTGACGAACAGGAAGCGGTATACCGAATTCGTATTGCGACGGATCGCAACGCCGCGCAATTCGATCACGCGTCCCTGCCTGTCCTTACCCCGGACCCAGCCCGTGGCCGCATCCATGCCATTGACCTTGATCCGCTCGACATCGCGCAGCCGGGTTTTCGGCGTCCATTCGTTTTGCAGATATGCGGCCAGATCGCGGTTTCCCTTGACGGATGCCATATCGAACCGGATCGCGGCGCCGTTCTTGTCTTGCGCGGTAATCGCGTCCTGGCCGTTGTTGATGCGGAACCCCTTGGGGACGCGGAATTGAAAGCGCATCATCGGGTGCTGAAACAAATTCCCCTTGGTGACGCCCTGCTTCGGATCGTCGCCGAACAGCATGCCGTCGATCCGGCCGAGATACGTCTCGCGGCCGACCCGCGGCGCCTTGGGGCGCGCCGTCTTCGCCGCTTGCATCGCCGCCTTGACGCGGTCCACCGTGCGGGGATGGGTCGACATCATATTGAATTCATCGACCTTGCCCGGCGGCAGCCCGCGCATCTTCGCTTCGATGATACTTTGTTCACGCAGGGTCCGGAGAAAAGTCACCAGTGCCTCGGGCTCATACCCCGCCCGGCTCATATACCGCACACCAAGCGTATCGGCCTCGAACTCCTGTTGCCGGGAAAAACTCTGGATCGACACCATCGCGATCGACTGGCCGATTTCCGCCACTTCCTGCGGTAGGCCGAGCGCCGCCGCGCCGAGGACGCCCGCCAGCACGCCAAGCTGCGCCAGTTGCCCACGGCTGAGTCGTTCCGCCGTATGCCGTGCATTTACGTGACCCAGCTCGTGCGCCAGCACGCCGGCCATTTCCGCTTCGTTGCTGGCCAGCGCAAGAAGCCCCCGCGAAATGTAGACGTACCCGCCGGGAAGCGCGAAGGCATTGACGATTGGCGTATTCAGTAACGTGAAGGTGTAGGGAAACTGCTTGTATTCGGCACCGCGCGCCAGCGTCTTGCCCACCCGATCAACATAGCGTTGCAGGCGGGCGTCTTCGTACTGTCCGCCGAATTCCTTGACCAGCTTCGGATGTTCCTCCCGGCCGAGCTTGATATCGTCGTCGACCGAATAGAAACCGGTGAAACTCGACCGGCCCGTCGCCGGATTGACCGTGGAACATGCGGGCAAACCTACGAGTGCCGTGCTCGCCGCCATCACCGCCATGAAGCGTCTGCGATCAAAATTCATATCGCCGCCACCTTAATTCTTAGAAACCTACGCATGGGAGAAGTTTATCGCCGCGTCGTGCAAAAATTAAGGCACTCCTGCGGCCTATTGCGCCGCCATGGTGCCATAGCGTTTCGCGAACCGTTCGCCGTTGTCGCCGCCCGCAACGAAAGCCAGATGCCGCGTCAACTCATGCACCGTTTTCAGCGCCGGCAGATCGCGCAAGCATTGCCGCGCCGCATCGAAATCGTCAGGGGACAGAAACCCTTCGCAGCAATCCTGGAATTTCGCATCCGTATCCGCCGCATCGAACGGATTATGGATCGTTCCGCGCGCCCATTGGACGCTCTCCTCGAAGACCCGGCCATCCTTCAGGCTAATCTTCACTTCGTGGGGCAGGCGGTGCGTCGGATCGTCGCCCTCGGCACCCGCTTCGGTGGCCTCCATCGACACCCGCGGCAGGAAGGCGCGCAGTTCGGGACGCAGCACCGCATCGGGGGTGAAATCCGAAAGGGAAACACGTCCGGACATCAGCGCGACACCAACGCAGTAGTTCATCGAGAATCGCGCCTCCATCTCCTGCTGCGGGTCGGCATAGCAGAGATTGCGCTTATTGCCGTAGCCGACCACGGTTTCCACTTTGTCCACGTCGTCCGCCGTGAAGCCATGCGCCGCGCGCAAAGACAACACGCCATCGAGCACCCGGTGGGCGGAACCGCAGCAAGGATAAAGCTTCGGCGCCAGGCCGTATTCTTCGATGGCGAGCGGTTGGCCGAGTGTCGAAAGAATATCTTTCCATTCGCGATCCGGCGTGCCGGCGTATAGGTCGCAGAAACCGCGCTCGCCTTCGATGGCATCCGGCCGCGCCTCGAACCCGTCGGCGGCCATTTGAGCCGCCAGCACCGCATTCTTCGCCGCCATCCCCGCGTGGAAAGGCTTGCCCATCGAACCGAACTGAACCTTGGCCCCTGACGCCATGCTGACGCCGAGGCTGATCGCGCTCGTCAATCGTTCCGCATCCAGTCCAAGCAGCCGGCCGCAGGCCGCCGCCGTGCCGATACAGCCGACCGTCGACGTATTGTGCCAACCGAGATCGTAATGGGTGCGCCCGATGCCGCGGCCGATCGCACCGTGTATTTCCAGTCCGACGATATAGGCATCCATCAAGGCGCGGCCCGAGGCATCGATCTCCTCCGCCAGCGCAAGCAAGGCGGGCACGAGAACCGCCGTCGCGTGGGTCAGTCCCGGCGCGTAATTGTCGTCGAAATCCAAGGCATGCGCTGCCATCCCATTGGCCAGCGCCGCATAGGGCGTCTGCGCCTTGTCGGTGCTGCCGAACACGGTGGCCGGGCCGCCGCCGTAATGCGACACTGTCTTGCGCAGCCGTTCGGCGCCTTCGTCACCGGCGCCCGCGACCATGCACGCCACAACATCGGCGATCGCGTCGCCCGCCCGCGACAGCGCAAGCGGCGCACTAATCTCGGGGGTTTCCGCCGCCCAGCGGCCCAAGGTTTCGGTTATGCCCATGAGTGTCGCTCCACGCCCAATTGTCGATTCTGCTCAGGCATCAAAGATGGCATTCCATACGCGCGCCGACAAGGCGATCCCGTCTGCGCCCAGACAGGAATGCCAAGCCCCTATTCTTGAGGGGATTCCTTGGAAAGTTCCGTGAATACACCTTCTTCCGTTATCCAGGTGGTCACCAGCGACGGCGGCGTGATATCGAAATAGGTGTTGCGCACAGTCACGCCCAGCCAGCCCGGCGCACCGAGTTCAGCCGGATCCATCTCTTCCAATACGGGCGGCGGAGCGTTCCGCGCCGCCCGCTTGAAGCCTTCGCAGCAAACATAAAACGGCCTGCCCTGCTGCCGGGCGGCAAGCGCCGCAAGGAACGTGCCCGCCTTGTTGACCACACTCCCATCGGCGCAGACCGTGTCGGCGCCGACCAGCGCCAGATCCGCATCCGCCATGGCGAGCCCAATTTGCGCTTCGGTGATCACGGTCGCCGGCACGCCCCAATCCGACAACTGCGCCGCCACTGCATGGCCCTCGTTGAGCGGCCGCGACTCCGTAACGATCATCCGCAGATCCGCATCCCTGAGACGGTCGCAAACGAGCAGGACAGTGGAACTCCGGCTGTGGGTCAGCACCGTCTTTCCCTCGCCGATGAGCGTTGCGGCATGATCCGCTGCCTGGACCGACGCTTCGTGGGACGCCGCGATCAGTTTCAGCGCGCAGTCAGCCGCCGCCGCACGGAGAGACGCGAGGCTGCGCCCCGGTGCCGCCTCCACACATGCGACCCATTTGCCAATCAGGTTACCGATCGCGGCCATGCTCGGCCGGGCCGCCATCAATGCGCGCCCGCGTGTCCCCGCTGACAAGTGAAATTCTTCAGGATCCGCGGCCGGCATATCCGCGGCGCTCTGTTGCAAGATCGCGAGCGTCCGCCGCGCCAACTCCGCCGCGCCATGCTGACGATCGGCGCGCAACGCCGCCAGCACATCGTCGAATGTCCGCTCATCCACTATGCCGATGCCGAGCCCGTTGACCCTCTGGTCACCCCACCGTCAGGGTCGGCCACAGCTCGTCCGCGCCCTTGGCCGCGATCGCATTGCCCAACTTGACCGCCCAGACGGATTCGCTGCCGAAATCGTCGCGCCAGGACCAGAGCCGCCGACTGTAGCGGTGAAGAATATGTTCCAGCGTAAATCCGATCGCACCATGCACCTGATGGCCGATCGCCGCCCCCTCGCCGGCCGCCTCGCCGACCCGGATCTTCGCGGCGGCCACTTCCAGGAAGACATGGTCGTCAAACCCGCCTGCCCGCTCGATCGCATCGGCTGCTGAACTCGAGGCTGCGACCGCCGCCGCCGTCTCGCCCGCCAGCCGCGCCAGATTGTGCTGTACCGCCTGAAATTTGGATATCGGACGTTCGAACGCCACCCGGTCCTTAGAGTATTGAACGGAGATATCGAGAATGGCTTCCAACGCGCCGGCCATCTGCGACGCCCGCACGGCCGCGCCCATCATAATCAACGCATCTTCATCGATACCATCTGGCGCATCCGCAACCGTCACCGGCACGGTACCGTCGAAGGTGACCGTATCCTTGGGATCGTCTGCGATACTCCGGCCATCCGCGATTTGGCAACCGCCGCGTTCCACCAGCGCGATCACCGGCGTGTCGCCACGCCGGGCAAGGACGGCGATATGCTCTGCCTCGCGGGCGAACGGGACGCCTCGCGCCGCGCCCTTCAGGCTGCCATCGGCGCCGAGCGTGATCCGGTCTTCGGCGCGCACCGGCGCCACGGTCATCGCGCCCGGCGGTGCCGACAGCTCGGCTTGCCCCAACAACCATCCCGCCAGCAGGGTCTCACCCAGCGGCAACGGCACGGCAAACCCGCCGGAAACCCGCAGCACCTCGAAACCGTCCACCAGGCCGGCGCCCGCGCCACCCAGCGTGTCGGGCACCCAGGTCAGTGTCAGCCCCGAGTCCTCGAGTGCCGACCACAACGGCTCCTTCCAGCTCTCGTCCTGCGCGTTATTGATCGTCTGCGGGTCGCATAAATCCTGAAAGATCCGGGTGGTCGTATCGACGATGATGTTGTCGGTATCGCTCATGTCGCGTGCGTCCCGTGATGATTGGCCAAAATCCTTCCCCGGATGTGACAAACTCCCAGGAAGCCGGATAAACTAGTGTGTCTCTGTTCTCGCCAGACAGCAAATCTAAGCACAAATATTTTTAGCCGCCCGATGCAGCGCTGCAAGCGACCGGCGCGGGCACACAGTAGAAGGACCGGTGCCATGTCGAGCACGATTCAATTCGATCCCATCCGCCTGCCGCCTGAAGCCCAGCAGCTGCGTGCCGAGGTGCGCGAATTCCTGCGCGAGGAGATAGCCGCCGGCACCTTCGACCCGACACGGGGTGACATGAGCCCGTCCTTCAACCCCGAGTTCAGCAAGCGCGTCGGCGAGCGCGGCTGGATCGGCATCACCTGGCCGAAGAAGTTCGGCGGACAGGAGCGCAGCTTCCTCGATCGCTATGTGCTGACGGAGGAATTCCGGGTCGCCAGTGCGCCGGTGCGGGCGCATTTCACTGCCGACCGGCAAAGCGGGCCGATGTTGATGAAATATGCGTCGGAGGAAATTCAGAACGACGTCCTGCCGCGCATCGTCAAGGGCGAATGCTATTTCTGTATCGGCATGAGCGAACCCGATTCCGGATCCGACCTGTTCGCGGCGAAGACCAAGG
>CAYYBI010000549.1:0-9521 GCA_964469835.1 uncultured Rhodospirillaceae bacterium | reverse complement strand
AGGCGCAGATCGTCGACCTGTTGCGGGCGCTGCAGAAGCGCCACCACCTCGCCTATTTGTTCATCAGCCACGACTTGCGGGTGGTGCGGGCACTATCCGACGATGTGATCGTGATGCGTGCGGGCAAGGTCGTCGAACAGGGGCCGGTCGAGCAAATTTTCCGCGAACCGAAGGAGCCGTACACCAAGGCTCTCATGGCCGCTGCTTTCGACCTCGAGACCGCGGAAGAAGCGGTGGAGAGCGGCATTATCGGCGTGTGACAGGTAGCTAAGGACGGTCGATGGCGTTGATTTTCTATTCCGAAAGCGACCCTTTCGAGACCTGGCGCGATGCGTTGAACGCCACCGTTCCCGATCTGGAAGTCCGTCCATGGGACACGCCGGGCGAGCCCGCCGAGATCGAATTCGCGTTGGTCTGGCGGCCGCCACTGGGGTCGCTCAAACGCTTTCCCAACCTCAAGGCGATCCTGAATCTTGGCGCCGGCGTCGATGGATTACTGCGCGACCCGGATTTGCCGTCCGGCGTGCCGGTCGTGCGGATGGTCGACAGCGACCTGGCCACATGCATGGCCGAATACGTGCTGCTGCATGTCTTGCGCTATCATCGGGAGCAGCCGGCGCTCGACGCGCAGCAGCGAGCCCATGAGTGGCGGGTCATCGCATCGCCGAGCGCGGCCCATCGCTGCGTCGGGCTGATGGGGCTGGGCGGCATGGGCGGCGCGGCGGCGGGACTGCTGACGGCGGCCGGATTCGATGTCGCGGCATGGACCCGATCGCCGCGCGACGTGCCGGGCGTCACCTGCTTTCATGGTGACTCCGGATTGGGCGCGTTTCTTACAAGCAGCGAGATACTGGTCTGCCTGCTGCCGCTGACCGCGGCGACAACCGGCATTCTAAACCGCGACCTATTTGCGGCCTTGCCGCGCGGCGCCTGCCTGATCAATGCCGGGCGCGGCGGCCATCAGGTCGAAGAAGATATCCTTGCGGCACTCGACTCCGGCCAACTTGGCGGCGCCACGCTCGATGTCTTCGGCACGGAACCGCTGCCCGCCGACAGCCCGTTCTGGGATCATCCGAAGGTGACGGTGACGCCCCACAACGCCAGTATTGTCAACGCGGAATCGGCAGTCCGGCACGTTTGCGAGTCCATCAGGCGGGTGCGCGCCGGTGAACCGCTGCTCCATGTCGTTGATCCGGATACCGGCTATTGACTGAACCCGGGAAGAGGCGCCGCCAGGCGCTGGCCATCTTCGCGGCCCTGACCGCGGCCTATGCGGCAAGTCAGTTCTACCGGGCGTCGCCGGCGGTCATCGCGCCGGATCTGATGCGAGATCTGGCACTGTCCGCCGAATCGGTCGGCGGAATTGCCGGCATGTTTTTTCTGATCTTCGGCCTGGCTCAGCTTCCGGTTGGCGTTTTGCTTGATCGATTCGGCCCGCGCCGCTCGATGTCGTGCTTGCTGCTCGTCGCGGTGGCGGGAGCCTTGGTGTTCGCGCTGGCGGAGTCCGCGCAAGGGCTCGCGTTGGGCCGGGGCTTGATGGGGCTCGGCTGCGCCGCCGGATTGATGGGTTCCCTGGTGGTGCTGGGCCGCTGGTTCCCGCCCGAAAAATTCGCCACGATGGGCGGCCTGCTGATGGGCTTCGCCAGTTCGGGCGTGCTGCTGGCGGCGACGCCGCTTGCCTTTGCCAGCGCCCGGGTTGGCTGGCGGACCGCGTTTTTCACGGCCGCCGCGATCACCGCCTTGCTGGCGTTGCTGTTGTATTTGGTGGTGCGTGACGCACCGTCCGGTCCTGCGAGCGCTTCCAAGGTTCACGAGGGGCCGCGTGAGATCCTGCAAGGCCTGGGGCAGGTCATGCGCAATCGCAACCTGTGGTGCATTTGCGCGATGCAGCTGTCGATCTATCCCAGCGTGATGGCGGTTGCCGGGCTATGGGCGGGCCCATATCTCAACGATGTGCACGGCCTCGACACGGTCGCGCGTGGCAATGTGATGAACATCCTGTATGCGGCGCTGGTCATCAGCCCGATCATGTTCGGGCCGCTGGACCGGGTTTTTCGCACCCGGAAATGGGTGGTTGTCGGCTCCGCCGTGTCGCTCGCGGTGATCTTCACGGTGCTTGCCGTTTGGCCGCGTCCGGCACTTTGGCAGGTGATGATCTTATTTCTGCTGCTGGGGCTCGCCAGCGCCGGATCGCTGGTGCTGCACGCCCATGCCCGATCGGTGTTGCCCGAACGGCTTCTCGGCCGCGGCATGACGTTGCAGAACACCGCCTCGATGGGCGGCATATTTTTGATGCAGGGCGCGACCGGCATGATCGTCGGCATCTTCGAAAACGGCGGACCAATTCCGGAAACCGGATACCGTCTCGCTTTCGGATTCCTGGCGGCGAGCTTGCTCGTCTCCTTGATGATCTATCTCCGCGTGCGCGATGTGGGACCGGGCGAGGTTCTCCATCTGGCCTGACGCGCCTAGATCTTGACGCCGTAGCGATCGACGAAATCCTGGTTGATCGTGACGCCGAGGCCTGGCCGATCCGGGATATCGATGAAGCCGTCCTGCACGGCAAAGTCTTCTTCTGCGAGTTCGTGCAATATCGGATTGGCGCCAAGCGAGTATTCCAGGATGAACGCGCTGGAGGCGACCGCGGAAACATGAAGCCCAGCGGCAAATGTGGTGGCGCCTCCCCAAATATGCGCGGCGAAGCGGATCTGCCAGGCGCTGCACATGCCTTCGATTCGCATCGCCTCCGTGATCCCGCCGGCGATCGACAGGTCGGGCTGGAGAATATCGGCCGCGCGAAGCTCGATCAGGTCGCGAAAATCGAATCGGGTGAATTCGCTCTCGCCGGTGGCGATCGGAATGTCCGTCATGGCGCGAATTTCGGCGAGGCCGCGTTTGTCGTCCGCCGTTACCGGTTCCTCGAACCAGGCGATCCTGCATTCCCGCACCTGATCGCAAAACCGCTTGGCCTCGGCGACGGAGAACGTGCCATGCGCGTCGCACATGATATCGATGTCGTCCCCGAGGCCCGCCCGCGCCGCCTTCACCCGGGCGACCGAATGGGCCAGGGTACCGTCGCCGGCGCCGACGCGCATCTTAACCGCCTTGAAATTTCCACGGTCGAGGAACCGCTGCAGTTCCGCGGCGATCCCGTCGGCCGGCGCCCAACCGCCCGAGGCGTAGGCGGGCATGCGGGCATGCCGCTTGCCGCCAAGCAGCCGGTGTATGGGCACATCGAGCGATTGGCCCAGTATGTCCCAAAGGGCAATGTCGATTCCGGCGATGCCGCACATCGTCAGGCCGCGGCGGCCCAGCGCGGGGAAGACATGGCCGCGGTCGAGGGCGAAATGGGCGCGGCTGCCATTGTACATGACGTCCCAGAGCCGGCTGATGTCGCGCGGATCCTCGCCCACGATCAGCGGCGCGAGCTCTTGTTCGATCAGGGCGTTCAACGCGTAGTTGGTGCTGGAGCTACTCAAGGCGGCACGCGATTCACCATGGCCGACAATTCCGCATTCCGTCTCGACCCGGACCAGCGTTGTGTCGAAGGAACTGATCCTTCCGAAATCCGTGACGTGCTGTTGTTCCTCCGGAATTGGGACGTGCAGCCAGCGCGCCGAAACAGATTTGATTTTCATGGGTGCTCGCTCTCTTTTCGACGGAACCGGCGGTCCGTTTCCTTTGGGATTGTCGTTCGTCCGCGGCGGTACTTTGCTAACCGTGCGGCGTTTCAGTTGGATGTTGAGCGGCGCGCTGAATGATCTCGCCGAATTCGCTCAAGAATACCGATCCCGTGACGGTGCGTTGGATCAGCACGGAGCGGCGGTCCGTGTCATCGATTTTCCGGCGCAGCAGATCGATCTTGCACAAACGGTCCAGGGCGCGGGTCACGGCGGGTTTTGAGATCTCGAGATAACGCGCCAGCGCCCGCACGGTGTGTGGCTGTTTCTCAAGGTAGACAGTGAGCAGCACCGCCATCTGCCGGGCGGTCAAATCAGGGCGATCTCCCCGGACGGTATCCAAAGTCATGCGATGCCAGAGATCGAGCCCTTGGCTGGCGTTGATGTCGGGTTGCATTGGGCGATCATCTATAATGCGCTGATATTGTTGCACTCCATAAAAACCCTAATGCATGTGTATTTCATCGGCAAGACGTCAACTGCCGATGGTGCGGCCATACTGACCGGCATTCTCAGGAAAAGCGTTTCTCGATCACGCGAAATGCCGTGCGGATCGCCATCGCTTCGCCGCCTTTCATGCGTCCGGGCCGCGCCATTGCATTCCAGCCATAGACGTCGAAATGCGCCCACGGGACCGTATCGCCGACAAACTCGTGGAGAAACAGCGCCGCGGTGACGGCGCCGCCCTGCGGCACGGTGCTGGCGTTGTTGATGTCGGCGATCTCGCTGTCGAGATAGCGGCGATAGGGGCGCCACAGCGGCATGCGCCAAACGGGATCGTTTTCCGCCGCCGCGAACCGCTCGAAGGCGTCGGCCAGGCCATCGTCATTGCAGAACATGGCGGGCAGTTCGGGGCCCAACGCGGCACGGGCTGCCCCGGTCAGGGTTGCGAAGTCGAGCATAAGCGCCGGCTTTTCGGACAGCGCCTCGGTCAGGGCGTCGGCGAGCACCAGCCGCCCTTCCGCGTCGGTGTTGCCGATCTCAACTGTTTTGCCGGCGCGCGAGGGCAGGATATCCAGTGGCCTGAAAGCGTCGCCGGAGACGCTGTTCTCGACCGCGGCCACAAGGACGCGCAGGCGCACCGGCAGCTTCGCCAACATGATCATGCGCGCCAGGCCGAGAACATGCGCGGCGCCGCCCATGTCCTTTTTCATCATCAGCATGTTCGATGCGGCTTTTAGGTCCAGCCCGCCGGTGTCGAAACACACGCCCTTGCCGACCAGGGTCACCTTCGGATCCTTCGCCTTGCCCCAGTTCAGGTCGATCAGGCGCGGCGGCCGCGAAGACGCCCGGCCGACCGCATGGATCATCGGATAATTGTCGCGCAGCAGATGATCGCCCGTGGTGACTTTGCATCGGGCCTTGAATTCGCGCGCAAGCTTGCGGGCCGCATTCGCGAGTTCCGCCGGTCCCATGTCCGAGGACGGCGTGTTGATCAGATCACGAACCAGGTATGTCGCGCTGGCCGCACCTTCGACGAATGCCCGATCCGCCGATTTAGGCCAAACCAGCTCGGACATGCCCTTGGATGATTTCTTGTACCGCGTAAATTTATAACAGCCGAAGGCCCAGCCGAGCGCCGCTTTGGTGGCGGCGACCTTGCCGATGCTGTCGTCGAGGCGGAACCGGCCCGCGGGCAGCTGGCTCGCCGCTGCGGCCCAGGACCAGATGTCGGTTTGGGTAGCGACTCCAACCAGGGCGGCGTCAACCGCGGCCGCGCCTTGTTTTGCTCTACCCGGAACGAGCAGTATCGATCCCGGATCGGCGCTGTAGCCGCTCGCCTTGATCCAGTCTGCCTGCTCGCGGCTTTGTTTGCCGATATATCGCTGCAGCGACTCGGCGGTAATCGGCGTGAGCGTGATGGTCTGGGTGTTCGGTCTTGCGGCAAAGCAATCCAGCATGGCGCGACGTCCTTAAATCCTGGGGGTGGTTGGCGACTTGATGTCTTGCCCGGTTTTAGCGGGCGGGCGATGGGGCGGCAAGCGAGTGCACGGGGGTGACCGTCAGGCGGCGCGCCATGCATCGACGAGCCGGCGCATGGCGTCGGCGGGATCGGCTGCCCGCATCACCGATCCCATGACAGCGACGCCCGCGGCGCCGGCCTTCTTTACTGCGGCAAGACGGCCGGGTGATATTCCGCCGAGGGCTAGGGCCGGGATCGCCAGACCCATGGTTTCGCGGCGAAAGCCTTCGGGCTCCAGCGCCGGCCCGTAGCCGGGTTTGCTTTCGGTGAGATACACCGGGCTCATGCTGACGTAATCGGCGCCATGGTCCTGTGCCACCGTGGCTTCGGCGCGGCTGTGCGCCGATACGCCGATCAAGGCGTCCGGGCCCAGAAGAGTGCGTGCGGATTTGATTTCGCCGGCCGTCGCCAATCTCTGCGGTAAATGGACGCCGGCGGCGCTTGCGGCAGCCGCGCTATCGGCGTTTCCGCTTACCGAGATCGCTGGATTTTCGCAAAGCGTGCGATCCAGTATTTGCCGGATCAGGACCTTCAGCGCATCGTCGGCTAGATCTTTCTCCCGGATCAAAATCCATCGGCATCCGCCGGCAATCGCGGCAACCACGATTTCGGCGATTGGCGACCCGGCCATGTGGCGGTCGGTGATCAGCAGGACCGGCGGGTCCGGCAGGGTCACGTGCCGACAATGCCTGTCTTCGGGCTGGACGCGTCGGCGTGGCGTTTACGGGGAATGCGTCCGGCGAGAAACGCATGCCGGCCGGCTTCGACGCCGTGGCGCATCGCAGTCGCCATACGGACCGGGTCGCGGGCCCGCGACACGGCAGAGGCAAGCAGGACCCCGTCACAGCCCAATTCCATCGCCAGCGCGGCGTCGGAGGCGGTGCCGATGCCCGCATCGACAATGACCGGCACCGTGTTTTCCGCCCGGATGATCTCGATGTTATAGGGGTTCAGCACGCCCATGCCGGATCCGATCGGCGATCCGAGCGGCATGACCGCGGCGCAGCCGAGGTCGACAAGCTTGCGGCAGGTGATCGGGTCGTCGGTGCAATAAGGCAGCACGGTGAAGCCGTCGCGAACCATCTCATCGGCCGCCGCCAACAGGTGCTCCACATCCGGATACAGGGTTTCCCGGTCGCCGATCACCTCGAGCTTGATCCAATTCGTCTCCAGCGCCTCGCGGGCGAGCTGCGCGGTCAGCACCGCGTCCTTTGCGGTAAAGCAGCCGGCGGTGTTGGGTAGGATGTGGTAATCGCCCTCGAGCAGGTCGAGCACGGTCTCCCCGCCAGCCGACAGGTCCACCCGTCGGATGGCGACGGTGACAATCTGTGCGCCGCTGGCGGCGATCGAGTCGATCATCACCTGATTGTTGGGATACCGCGCGCTGCCGATCAGTAGACGCGACGTGAAGGTCTTGTCGGCAATCGTCAGCGAATCTTCAAGCGGGTTGTACATGGCTCCTGTGCCTTTCTTCATCGCGGCGCAAATTTAGCCTCCGGGCGCCGGCCGGACAATTTCGACGTCGTCGCCGGCATTGACCGATGCTTCCTTCCATCGGCCGCGCGGGACGACCACTCCGTTGATGGCGACGGCGACGAAACGCGCCGCAGCATCGACTTCTTCCGCCGCCAGCAGGTCGAGCACGGTGGACCCTTCGAGTTCTTTCTCTTCACCGTTGATGCGGATGCTGGTCATGACAGGGCTCCAAGCCGAACGCCCGCATTTCCGGCCGGTCTGCGGGCGGCTTTAGGTTTGCCGAACCGGTCGAGGCCGAAGGGCCGGATCGACTCCGGGACGTCTCCAGTCAGGATATGGCGGCTCACCGCGTCGGCGGTAAGGGGGGCGAGCAGAATTCCGTTGCGATGATGGCCTGTTGCGAGCACCAGCCCCTCGATGGGTGTTGGGCCCAAAATCGGCGCGTCGTCGCGGCTGGTCGGGCGGTGGCCGACCCACAATTCGCCAAGCGGCAATTCTTCGATGCCCGGCAGGACTTCCCATGTTTCCCGCAATAGATCGAGGATTCCACCGGCGGTCAGCACCGCATCGAAGCCCTTCTCTTCGACCGTCGCCCCGACGATGAGCCTGCCATCGTGCCGCGGCACCAGGTAAATATCCGGACCCCAGAGCACGTGCCGGAGCAGCGGTGCCGCCGGATCCATCTGAATCGACAGCATTTGCCCCTTTAACGGCCGGACGGGCGGCTGTGCTTCGATGGTCAGGCCGGGCAGATTCCGTGACCAGGCGCCTGCGGCGACGAGCACGACATCGGCCGGATGAAAGGCATCGCTGGCGCGATCCAGGATGACCCCGCGCGCCCGGCTATTCTCAATCTCGATACCGGTCACTTCGGTATGCGGATGAATAGTGCCGCCGGCGGCGAGAAACGCCAGGCGCAATGCGTCGGTCAGTTTTCTGTTGTCGACCTGGTGATCGCCCGGGCTGTAAACGCCGGCGCTCACGCCGGGGGCCAGGAACGATTCCATCCGGCGGGCTTGCGGTCCGTCAAGCCACTCGACGTCCAGTCCGAGATCCCGTTGCAGGTCATAGGTGAAGCGGAGCGCTTCCGCGTCATCGCGGGTGAGCGCGACAATCAGCGTCCCTTCGTCGCGATAGTCGATCTCCATGCCGGAGGCGGCTTCCAGGTCGCGCGTGAAGGCTGGCCACATCTCCTGGCTTTCGAGATTCAGGGCGAGCAATTTTTCTTCGCCGGGCTCCGCCTCGGCCCGCGCCGCCAGCATGCCCGCCGCCGCCCAGCTCGCACCGCGGCCGGGCTCACCCTTGTCGAAGACATCGACGGCCCAACCGGCCTGTGCCAGCCGCCAGCCCACGCCAAGACCGCACACGCCGGCGCCGATAACGGCGACGCGCGGTCCTGGTCCCGAGGGATTATGCGATGTCGAGGGCATACGGGCTCCCTTCGCTGGCATGACCCAGATCAGGTTCTGTGGGTGTGTTCTCAGCCGGCGCGAACCGGCACCCCAGCCAAAGCTGTGCTTTAGAGTACTGCGTCTTCGCGGGGTTGTTCAAGCCGTCCGATCATTTGGCGGCGGCCGCCGTGAATTTCTTGAGCGCCCCCGTCATCTTGGCAAAAACCTTGGCGCGATCCTGGATACCGTGGCGTTTGGCGAGATACGCCGGGCTGTTGTAACTGATATAGGTCTTGTTGTCGGCCGCTTGATAAATCAATGCCTTCATCGGCAGGTCGAGGCCGATTTTCTGGTTGCTCTCCATCAGCGGTGTTCCCAGCTTCGGGTTGCCGAAAATGATCAGCTGCGTTGGACGCAGGGTCATGCCAACTTTTTTTGCACCGGCGGCGTGATCCACCCGCGCGAAGACGGTGATACCCTTCGATGTGAGCACGGATGCCAGCTTGTCGGCTGTCTTGGACACGCTGTTGCTGCTCGGCACGACAATGATTCCATCGTCGGCCCATGCGGCCGCGCCGCCGTGCAGCGCCGCCGCTGCGGCAATGGATACGATCAGGGCAATTTTCTTCAGCATCTTGGATCCTCGTTTCTTTCAGGGTGCCGGCATAGTATCGCATTCGGCCCGCAAGCGTCCCAGGGTATGCTGACGACGGTCGATCAATTTTGCGTTTTTGAAGAGGTAATGAGATGTCGTTGGTCAGGCAAGTGCTCGAATTCTGGTTCGGCGCACCGGGGTCGGCCGAATTTGGGCAACGTCGGCAGTTTTGGTTCGTGATGGATCCCGAATTCGACGCGCGAATTCAGTCCCAATTCGGAAAGGAATTCGAAATTGCAGCAGATGGCGGGCATGATTCGCTCGCCGATACCGCCGAGGGCGCATTGGCCCTGATCATCATGCTTGACCAGTTTCCGCGCAATATGTTTCGGGGCTCGGCCCGGGCCTTTGCCACC
>CAYYBI010000548.1:0-2782 GCA_964469835.1 uncultured Rhodospirillaceae bacterium | reverse complement strand
CGCCTAAGCATTTATCAGGCCGTGGACATAGGGGGCAGCCCCCCTCGGCCTTCGCGCAGTTACGTTATATGCACCTCTCTATCCCAGCCCAAAACCTCCGCCCACTTTAGCCGAGCCGAAAAACTCGGGAGTCCGCTTTTGCGTGGATTGCGTCTGCTTTGCCCCCAGGAGCGGACATTCCAGCGACCGCACCTGATTTCCGGTTATGACCCGAAGGCGACATTCACAACACTCGGCCAACGATTGCCAATTCCAATGCCAGTAACAATTCATTCCGGATATCCGACCTGGTCGAGAGCTTTGACCAAGCGCTCGCGACCCACAGCCCTGGCCCGACGAGAATGCAGGTCGGATGCAAATGAAAAGTTGGGGAATTGGGATTTTAGCTCCTCCAGAACTGTTTTTGCTTCATCATCACGTTCCAAGAAAACGAGTGCAGCCGCTAAGGTTACGTATGCACGTGCCCTTGGGTTAGCGCTATGGATTGCCTGCCGCGCCCAATCAGCACACGCATCGTATTTCTCCAGGTCGAATAAGCAGTCTGCGCGGTACACTCGGAATGCGCCGATACGGGCATCGTTCGGACTAAGGCGTATGGCGCGATCCACCATGGCAATCGCTTGCTCCGGTCGTCCCGCGCGATACAGTACGCTTGCACTGAAATAGTGCGCTTCTGCGGAGCTCGGATTCAATTCAACGGCTTTTGCAAGTGAGCCTATCGCTAGGTCGAACTCCGCTTGGAGGGAATACGATATGCCTTTGATGCAATGGCATGTGGCATCCTCGGGATCGAGGTCGAGTGCTATCGACAGTTTTTTCCTCGCCTCCTCAAGAAGACTATCACTCTCTTCCACGCCATAGTTGATAACGAGGCGGTTGCGTGAGGCGGCGCCCATCGTATAGGCGGCGGCGAAGCTTGGGTCCATCTCGGCGGCGCGGTCGAACATCTTGATGGCCGAGGTAAGGCCGTCCAATGTTCCAGTGTAGTAGGCGGACAGCGCCAATTGATATTGAGTCCAGGCATCGAGGCTTTCGGGCGGTTTTCGCTTAGCCCGGAGGCGTTCCATTCGGTCGATTTGCGGAGCAAGAGCGCCAACAATTGCATCCGTGATCTCGTCCTGAATCTCGAAGATATCCTCGAAATTCCGGTTATAGGTTTGCGCCCAAACATGGCTTCCTAAGGTTGCATCTATTAGCTGTGCGGTTACGCGAATTTGGTTTGTCCTCTTCCGAATGCCGCCCTCTAGGACGTAACGGACGCCTAGGTCGCGGCCAACTCGGCGCACGTCTGGAGATTTGCCCCTGTAGGCAAAGGTCGAACTTCGGGCAATCACCACTAACCACCGAATGTGCGACAGGCCTGTAATAATGTCCTCGGTCATGCCTTCGGCAAAGATCTCTTGTTCCGGATCACCACTCAGGTTAACGAAGGGCAAAACGGCGATGGAGGGTTTGTCCGGAAGTGACGGAGGCGCGTCGGTTGACGCGGGTTCCGGCGTTGGCGAGGGCGTTTCGGGTGCTTTCGCAGATGTAGCATTCCTTCTGATGTCCTCGAACAGCACCTTGGTCGCGGCGTCCGGCTCGACCTGAAGCTCTTTCTTCAGAATATCGGCGCACGCTTGGTATTGGCGCAGCGCGCCGGTGCGGTCGCCGCTTTCGTACAACAGTTGCATCAAGCGACGATGCCCATCCTCGCGCAGCGGGTCCAGCGCCACCAGCCGCCGCGTGAGTTCGATGGCTTGAGGCGCATCACCATCGCCGGATGCCAGTTCGGCGGCGCGCTCCAAAGCATCGCACGCAAGATTGTGAAACTCCGACCGAGTTGCGGTCAGCCATTCGTCGAAGGCCGGGTCCGGCACCGAAAGGCCGTCGAGAAACCGTCCTTCATACAAGGCTGCGGCCTGCGCCGGATCGTCGGCAAGGAGCGCGCGAAAGGTGACGAGGTCAATGTCCATGACATCACTGCGAAGCGTTACGCGCTCTCCATCGCCCTCGAACAGCGTCACACCCTGCTCGTTCCCGAGCTTGCGAAGCGACGCCAGTGCTTGGTTCAGGCTGTGGCGTGCCTGTCTCTCACCCCTGTCGCTCCATAAGAGCGCCATCAAACGGTCGCGTTGCTGAGGTCTTCCCACGTTAACGGCAAGATAGCCTAGCAACGCCCGCGTCTTTCGGGTCGGCAGCGACAGCGCCGCACCGGCGCCATCCCGGAGTGCAAACTCTCCCAACACATTTAACGAAAGACCCATAGGGGCTGCGCCCTCTCGGCACGGGGTTGTCGCAATCAAAACTAATAAAAAGCGCAAAACTGATCGATTTGATCGATTTGATCGATTTTTTAGTGCTGGTTCTGACCGTCTTTTGACGCCCGTTGACCGCGCCCCGATAGCTTATCCCCACAGAAAGACGAAACCAACTGTCTCAAAGTGAAGGAGGAAATTATGTGGAGTTATTGGGATCTCGTCGTCGCGCAGGAACAAGCGGACCACATCCGGGCAGCCGGATACCAGGCTTCCCAGGCGGCAAAGCGGGAAGCGACGGAGGAGGCGATTACCTGCTATCTCGATCAACAGTGTCAACGCGGGAAGGAGAGGGAAGAGAAGAAAGCAGCGCGTGGCACGGCGCGCGCAAACGTCGCGCGTATCGTCAAGGCTATCTTCCGACGCCGCGGCGCGGTTGCCCGGTAGTTGGTGCTAAGAGAAGACCAAGGTTAAATTATGAACAAAGCGAGACGGGGGACGGGCCGACACGGGCACGTCCCCTTCACGTTTTGAGTCCGGATATG
>CAYYBI010000547.1:0-3934 GCA_964469835.1 uncultured Rhodospirillaceae bacterium | reverse complement strand
CCGACAATGGAATGGGATACTGCGGCGGGTCACGCGGTCCTGAACGCTGCCGGCGGATGCATCACCACGGTAGATGGCGCGCCGCTGCGGTACGGAAAGGAAGACTTCCGGAATCCCAACTTCATAGCCTGGGGCAATCGTCAGGCGACGGCATCCTGAAGCTCAGACTGCGCCGCCTCCCATCCCAACATCGCGCGTTTACGGATCGGCCCCCAGCGATAGCCGGTCACCGCACCCGTGCTGCGGATCACGCGATGACACGGAACGATCCAGGAAATCGGATTGCGCGCGACGGCGCCGGCGACCGCACGCGCCGCTTCCGGACGGTTCAGGCTGGCGGCAAGCCGCTCATAGCTGGTAACCACGCCGGAGGGAATCTGCATCAAGCCTTCCCAGACCTTGATCTGGAACGGCGTACCGCGCAGGACCAGATGCAAGGGCCCGTCCGACGCGCCAAAAGCGCGGCCGGCAGCTTCCCGCCCGGCGTCCGGACCTTCGACCAGGCGTGCCGCGCCCCATCGGCCCAGCAGATCTTCCTCGGTCGCGCCGCGCCCCGCTTCCAACTCGAAACCGAGCCCGCACAGACCGCGATCCGACGTCACCAGCAGACAGTCGCCGAATGGGCTGGGGTGCCAGCCATAGCGAAGCTCCAGGCCTTGCCCCATCGATTTCCATTCTCCGGGGGTAACCGCCTCATGGGTCACGAACAGGTCGTGCAACCGCCCCGGCCCCGAAAGACCCGCATCATAGGCCGCGTCCAGAACGCTGTCCGCCGCGTCCAAACGCGCCTTGGCATGCGACAGGGTGAGATATTCGACGAATTTCTTCGGGCTCACACCGGCCCAGCGCGTGAACAAACGCTGGAAATGATGTTCGCTCAAGCCGATCTGCGAGGCGACATCCGCGAGGCGCGGCTGTTCCTGGTAGTTGTCGGACAGCCAGCGGATCGCTTTCTCAACCCGCGCATAGGCTTGATCGTCGCCCGATAAATCCGTCATGGCAGGGTCCTCAACCGTTTAATCATACGCTGACCTTACGGCGTCAACAGGGCCCGCCACCACCCGATTCTTGCGTCGATGGAGACCGATCGAGCGCCAACGCATAGAACACCACCTCCATGACGGGATTGTTATAGTAGGGCGGCGTGGGAACGAATCCGAGACGTCGGTACATCGAATCCGCCTGCGCCATGCGCGGCGGCCAGGTATCGAGCCTCAATGTGCCGACGCCATTCCGCCGGGCCGCGTCGATAACCGCCCGCACCAGCCGTCCGGCCACGCCCCTGCCCCGAAATTCCGGCCGGACGAACAGCCGTTTCATTTCCGCTTCCCCCTGTGCGGCGAGCGGCCGCAGCCCAACACACCCCATGGGAACAGCGGCATCGAACGCCAGGAACAGGCGGCCGGCGGGCGGGCCGTACACGCGGGCCAGGTCGCCGATCTCATCATCGAACCCCTGGAACGCGAGATCGACGCCGAGCCAATCGGCATATTCCAGAATCAGAGTTCGGGCGACATCATAGTCGGCCGATGATATCGCAATGCGCAGATCAATTCCGGACTCCGGTGTCTCACTAGATATGGATGCGCCCTTCCATGTACAAAACCGCCTCTCCCGCGATCTCAACACGCTCCCCGTCCAAACGGCAATAAAGATCGCCACCCCGGCAGGAAACCTGCCGCGCATGCAACGCATTCTTGCCAAGCCTCTTCGCCCAATACGGCGTCAGCGTGCAATGCGCCGATCCGGTCACCGGATCCTCCGGGATGCCGGCACCGGGCGCAAAGAATCGCGATACGAAGTCGCAGGCCTCGCCAGGCGCCGTTGCAATCAGGCCAAAGACCCGAAGCGCCGCGACCCTGGTCATGTCCGGCGCGAGCGCACGAACCTGTTGCTCGGTCTCGAAGACGGCAACGCCATCCCGCGCGGCCAGCACTTCAGCCGGCGGCGCCCCGAGCGCGCCGGCGACATCGCCCAGATCATCCCGAGGTTCCGGCGGATGCGACGGAAAATCCATCACGAGCCGGCCCTGCTTACGTGTCACCACCAACGCGCCGCTGCGCCGCGATTCGAACCGGATTTCGGCACGGGACGGATCCAGGATGGTGAAAATTACATGCGCCGCGGCCAGTGTCGGATGGCCCGCCAGATCGATTTCCACCACCGGCGTGAACCAGCGAATTTCGTAACCGTCGCCAGCCGGCACCAGGAACGCGGTTTCGGATTGATTGTTCTCGGCGGCGATTGCCTGCATGGTCTCTTCAGAAAGCCAGCTCTCGAGCGGGCATACGGATGCCGGATTGCCGCGAAACACCGCATCGGCAAAAGCATCGACCTGATAGATCGGCAGTTCCATAGGTCAGGCTTTCGATAAAATTTCCTGATACACCACACGATCGATATTGCCGCCGGACAGGATCAAGCCGACCCGGCGGCCCTGCATCGTCTCCCGCTCTTGCAGCAGAGCGGCCAGCGGCGCCGCGCCCGCGCCCTCTGCAACATTGTGGGTGTCGGTGAAGTAATGGCGCATTGCCGCCATGATCTCCTCATCGCTGACGGTAACGATGCGGGACGAACCCTTGACGATGATCTCGACCGCCATCGGCTCCGGCGTGCGGCACGCCATGCCGTCCGCCATCGTATCGGCCCGGTTGGTCGGCACGGCACGGCCCGCCTCGAAGGACAACGCATAGCACGGCGCCCCTTCGGCGACCACGCCGATAATCTCGGTCTTCATCCCGAGCGCATCACGCGCGGCGATCATGCCGCAAATTCCCGACCCCAGCCCGATCGGCACATAGACCGCATCGAGATCGTCCACCGTGCGAAACAATTCCAACCCATAGGTCCCGACGCCACGCACGAGCAGAGGATCGAAGGACGGCAGCCGCGCAAGGCCATCGGCTTCGGCGCGTTCCGCCGCATATTCCGAGGCATCCTGAAAATCATCACCATGTTCGATCAGGCAAACGCCCAGCGCGGCCATCGCGGCATTCTTTTCCACGCTGTTGCCGCGCGGCACGACGATCGTCGCGGCGACGCCGGCGCGCTTAGCGGCAAAGCCGATCGATTGACCGTGGTTGCCCCGGGTCGCCGTGATGAGGCCCGGTGCGTCGGGGTGCTCCCGGCGCCAGGCGTCGAGATACACCAAGCCGCCCCGCACCTTGAAAGCGCCGATCGGCGTATGGTTTTCGTGTTTCACCCAAACTTCGGCACCACATCGCTGCGAGAGAAGCGGCCAGCAGTATTGCGGCGTCGGCGGCATGACGCGATGGATCAATTCGGCCGCGCACTCAAGCTCCGCCAAGCCCGGCTGCGTCATTGTTCAGCCGCCCCGCCCGAAGGGCGCAACCGTGTGCGCATGATTTAGCGGTCCATGACCGCGGCCGAAACCCGGCGCCGATAGGATTGCGGTGCGGACATAGGCGCGCGCGCGAACCACCGCGTCCCGGAGCGCCATGCCCTGGGCCAATCCTGTGGCAAGCGCCGAGGCGAGCGTGCAACCGGTGCCGTGCGTGTGCCGGGTGTCGATACGGTCGTCGCTGAAGCACTCGATACAGCCGTCCGCATACAGAACGTCGGTCAGGACATCGCCATCGAGATGACCACCCGTCAGCAGCACCGCCTTGGGCCCCAATTCGGCTATCCGTTCGGCGGCGGTTTTCATCTCTTCAACCGTCCCGACGGTTAATTCCGATATCGCCTCGGCTTCCGGAATGTTCGGCGTCACCACGTCGGCACGCGGCAGGAGCTCCCGCCGCAGGCAATCCATTGCCGCCGGCTCCAGCAGCGCGTGCCCTCCCTTGGCGAACATCACGGGATCCGCCACCACCGGCGGCGTATTCGGAAGTTCGCCGATCACGCCCACGACCGCGCGAACGACGTCGGCATTGTGCAGCATGCCGAGCTTGATCGCGTCGGCGCCGATGTCGTC
>CAYYBI010000546.1:0-6394 GCA_964469835.1 uncultured Rhodospirillaceae bacterium | reverse complement strand
CGGCGAACGCCGCTGCGACCGCCTCCGGGTCGCCCTTTTGATCTTCGACGCAAAGATTGCCCGACCGCTTGTCCCACAGCCGGGGTGCGCCGGGGTGCAGCGCTGCAACCGGATCCACCACAGGCGGCAGCGGCGCGTAATCGGCCGCGACCCGTTCCGCGGCATCACGGGCGCGATCTGCCGTGTCCGCCACGACGAGCGCGATCGCCTCGCCGACACGGCGCACCTTGTCGGTCACCAGCGGATCAATGCCCGGATAAAAAATTTCCGATCCGTCCCGATTGGTGAGTTCGACATCCAGCGGATTACCCCGCGCCGGCAACGGCTTCAGCCCGTCGGCGCGATAATCTTCGCCGGTCAACACCGCGAGGACGCCCGGCATATCCGCCGCCCCGCTTGCGTCGATCGATTCGATGCGGGCGTGCGCCTGATCGCTCCGGACGAACGCCGCATAGGCCTGGCCCGGAGAATTTAGATCGTCGCTATACTGCCCCTTACCCGACAGCAGGCGTGCGTCTTCGAATCGGGGGATCGCGGCGCCGATGCCCGCGGATTTCTGTCTTGAGTTCGAATCCAAGTCCGTTCTTCCCGTTTGTTATAGTGTCGCATCGAACGGCTGTAGGAGAAAGTCGGGCGGAACTGCCGAGCGCGTGTCAGCCCCCCGGCGACGCCTCGGCCTGAACCAGATTCAGGATGATCTCGGCAATCTCCAGCCGGGCACCGATCGGCCCGGCATCGGCCGCGTCCGGGTGGACCGCCGCAATAATTCTAGGGATGTCTTCGGCACTGTGAACGCCGTAATCCATGAAAAATCCCACGACCACGCAGGGCTGCGGCGCAATCGATTGCAGCACGACGTCGACCAAAGGCGGTTGCTCGAGGAAAGACGCGCACACATGATGAAATTGTTTCGTCGCCGCGATCCCGCATGCCATTTTGTCCGCCGCGTCGCTCGACCCCGCATGCCGCTGCGTTCCATGCGCCGCCAGCATGAGCGTGGTTTCGCCAGGCTTGAATTTTCGAGCGGCGCACGCCTCCAGTGCCTGCGCGATGATAACCGCATCGAGCCCCGGACCGACGCCGACCGGCCGGCATTGCACGACACGCCGCTCGGGCGCCTCCGCCAGCAATTGCGGCAACACTGTGCGATAGGTGTACCCCTCGGCCATGAGCAGCGGCACCAGATACACCGGCTCGGCGGCCATGCCCCGCAGCGTTTCGGCCAGCCCCCGATTCCCCGTCAAGGAGCACGGCGCGACTTCCGAGAAGTGCCCCGTGGATCGAAGCCGGGCCGCAAGACCCTCGGGCACACCGCTCCGTCCAACGCCGCCATGTGCCCACAGCACCAGCCCCGGCAACTGACGTGCCGGACTAATGGCGTCCACCGTCGGGGCGCCTGACGTTGGATCTTACCTTGGAAACTTGCATGGCCTCGTTCCTGTTCAGTGTGTCGTATATCACCGCCATTCGCGTCGGCGACACCCTACCGGCAACGACATAGACCCGGCACCCGATGATTTCCAGGCGCGCTGCCACCCGGTTCAGAATTCCGTCCTTTCATCGACAAAGCCCTTCCGGTGCGTTACCGATTATCTCCGTAGAAACCGCACCAACGCGAGACACCGTCATGCCGATGATCACCGATCAATCCCCGATCGCCTTTGCGGATCCGCTGCCGGCGGCGGCCGATATCGTCGTGATCGGCGCGGGCATTGCCGGCACCGCCAGCGCCTATTTCTTGGCCGAGCGGGGCGCGAAAGTCCTGCTCTGCGACAAGGGACGGGTGGCGGGAGAACAGTCGAGCCGCAACTGGGGCTGGGTGCGCCAGCAGGGACGCGACTGGGCCGAACTTCCGATCATGATGGAATCCAACCGCATCTGGCGCGGCCTGGCGGAAAAGACCGGAGACGCTGACCTCACTTTCACCCAATCCGGCTGCCTGCACCTGATCGACAACGAAGCGCGGCTGAAGAAATATACCGACTGGCATGATATGGCGAAGCAACATCAGCTCGACACCAAGCTGTTGTCCAAGGCCGAGGTCGCGGCGCGCTACCCGAACATCGCCGGTAACTGGATCGCCGGCGTCGTCACGGAGTCCGACGGAAGGGGCGAGCCCTTTGTCGCCGTTCCCGCGCTGGCCCGCGCCGCCCGCCGCTTGGGTGCAGCCGTTATCGAAGGCTGCGCGGTCCGGACGCTCGACATCGAAGCGGGCCGGGTGACCGGCGTCATGACCGAGGCCGGCCGCGTGCGCTGCGACCAGGTGCTATTGGCCGGCGGCGCCTGGTCGACGCATTTCGCGGCCAATGCCGGGAGGGATTTGCCGCAGTTGGCTGTCCGTTCAACCGTCGCGCGAACCGAGGTGGCGCCGGCGGCCTACACGCACAACATATCGACCCCCGGTTTGGCACTGCGGCGACGAACCGATGGCGGCTACACGGTGGCGACGGGCGATTTGGCAGAACACTATCTGTCTGCGTCATCGTTCAAATACTTCACAAAATTCCTCAAATTGCTGCGGCTCTCGGCCAAGGATGTCCGGCTGCGGCCGGGCGCGCCCAAGGGTTATCCCGGCGCCTGGGGTGTGCCCCGCCGGTGGAACGCGGAAGAAATCAGCCCTTTCGAACGGATGCGGGTCCTGAACCCGGATCCGTCCCCTGCCGTGATCCGGCATATCGAGGACCGCTTGCCGAAACGCTATCCCGCGTTGCGGGGCGTAAGGCTCGCCGAGGCATGGGCGGGCATGATCGACGTCACGCCGGACGCGGTGCCGACACTGGGCGAGGATCACCGGCTGGCGGGCCTTTACATCGCAACCGGGCTCAGCGGGCACGGCTTTGGCATCGGTCCGGCGATCGGCCGCGTCATGGCGGATCTGATGCTGGGGCGGGGCCCCGGCCACGACCTCACCCGCTTCCGCCCGAAGCGCTTCTTCGACGGCAGCGAGATCGTTCCCGGACCTTATTGAGCAACGTCCGCCGCCGTGGCGGCAAACCGCTCGGACAAAGAGCATACGGGCATCCGACTATCGATTCATTTTATGTCGTTTTGCCAGATAGGCCGCAACTTCGTCGACCGTTATGAATCCGTCTTTGTTCGTATCGATCTTCTCAAAGTTCAATGATTTCGCTGTTGCAAACTCATACCCTGAGATTTTTCCATCCTTATTTTGATCCATTTCATCGAATGCGCGTTTTTCCAAAGTCGGAACTTCGTCGGGTGTAACGAAATCATCATCGTTCTTATCGAGCTTTATAAAGTAAGCCACGATCCGCAACGTGTACTCGGTTAGGTCGATCTTGCCGTCACCATTCTCATCAAAAAACTTTACGATCTCAGCCGCCTTTTTCCGTTCGACGACGACGCCCCATACATCTTTGGAAATTTTTGCCCCGGGTTCTTGTGCAAGCACCGGATCCGAGTACGAAGCGCCCCAAGCGATAAGAAAACTCACGACAATCTGAATTGGTAAAAATGACGGCAGTTTAGCGGACATTTCGATACTTCCCCGATCTTCTAAGTAATTGATATTCGACAATACGAACTGTACTGCAGCTCCGCAAAACATTCCATGTACCGCCCAATGCGTCGCCGCGCGCCCGCACGATCCAATGCCAAATACCCTGGCAATAGCAGAGTGAATTTTCAGCGTTCAATTGCTTTCAAACTCCGCGAGTCTCGCAAGGAAGAAAGATGATGCTACGCGCGTCGTCTGCCCATCGGCTTTGTGCGGTATTTTTGAGCATATTTCAGCATCTTCACGGTGCCTACGCGGAATATTGCGATACCTGCTGGACCAATTGCGGGTTTGACGAACACACGCCGGAATGTGTGCTCATGGGGTAAAGCGGACGTTGCTGAGTGGTGGTCCGACTTCTGCTTCTAGCCAACAGGCGGCATTGAATATCAGCCTTGCTGGGGAGTAACCGGGCTTAAAAGCCTGCCACGACGAAATTCAAGATCCGGTACACCACACTCCTCAATCGACACACCGCTCAACCGAGTCTCGGGCGGGGTAATCCATCTGTCCCTCCTCATAGGCGAACTTAAGCAATTATCCTGCCGAGAGCAGAAAGGTATAGGAATATGCACGCTGTAATTCTTGCCGCTGGCCGAGCACGGCGCATCGGGGACATCGGACGAAATCTCCCAAAATGCCTTTTGGAAATCGACGGCCGGTCGCTTATCGAATACTCGCTCGAAAATTTGGTTCGCGGGGGCATAAGCAAAATCACGATTGTAACCGGCCATTGTGATGGCTCGATCCAGCAGGCGTTCGGCGATAACTTTCATGGTGTTCCCATTCTGTACAAATACAACCCGCATTATGAGACCACCGGAAGCGTTCTATCCCTGCTGGTTGGCGCTAGGACGGAAGAAACGGGCGATCTCGTCGTCGTGGAATCCGATATTCTCTACCATCCGCGATTCATCGAAGAAGTGTTGAATGCGACGGCCACCACGATCATGGTCGCGGACGCGAGCGGATCGGGCGATGAAGTTTTCATTTGCAGTGCGCCGGATGACAGGCTCTGCTATCTCGGTAAAGCTGCAACCGCATCGCGTCGCCAACAGAGCTTGGGGGAATTTGCCGGCATTACCCGGCTTTCCGCCGGATTTTGCCGCATTTACAAGCAATGGGCACAGCGCCTTAGCGACGAAGGAAAAGCCGACGGGCATTATGAGGAATTGATCTTTGCGCTAGCGCGGACAGGACTCGAAGTCCGTGTCAAACATTGCCCATCCGTAGCTTGGACGGAAGTGGACACGCCGGAAGATTTGGATCGAGCCAGAAATATAATCTATCCGCAACTTCGCCACTTTTGGGCGGGCGGACGGCACGCCGATCAACCCTATCAATCGCTCACCCGTCATGACCGAACATCCTCGCTGAACGTCTCAGCGACACAGATCCAAGCCAAGAATCCAACCTGACCCAACTGCGTTAACGGCTTCGGCCTCGTGGCAGTACGAGCCGGAATGCTGATCCTAGCCCGCCCTTGCCCTGGCACCGTCGCGGATTTCCCGCCTAGCGGTTCCCAAATGGGTCACCGCGCCCGTTCTCTGCGGCTACCGGCCGGAGTAGGCACGCCGCAGGTATCGGATATATGCGGTAACCTTTAAAATAAGCTGCAATGAAAAAATAAGTAAACAAACGACAGGTGAAACTATATATACAATAATATTGAAAATAAAAAACTGATGATCCATGATATTCTTGAAAAATATAGTAAAGTAATTTTCTTTTATCTTCGTATTTTCGTATTTCTCAGGAAATACGAGTGAGAATAACTGCGACGTAAAAAACCTCGCCACCGAGCCAAGGACAAAAACGAACCCGAACAACAGGGTGGTCTCCGCCAGGGGGATATTCCCCATCCCCATGAAATACCGATAAATATAGGCGAAAAAGGCGGCATACTGCAGCGACGTGCTGACGACATCGAACGACCTGTCCAGGAAAGATCCATACTTCGAGGCGGTGTCCGTTACCCGCGCTAATTGCCCATCGGCACAATCCAACAAGAAGGTGAACTGGCATAGCGCAAATATCGTTATGACGGACAGGGTCGGCATATCGACAGGTAAGACAATGGCGGCCAAGAACGTAAGAACGCCGAACACACCGCCGCCGATCGAGATCATATTGGCCGACATTCCCAGCCGATGGGCGACGAATGCGAGACCGATCGACAGGTTGTTCGAGGTGAGCCGCTCGATCAATAAATCGCTCCTCAAATTGCGGCGATCCCAAAAGTCGCGCAGCGTCAGCGCTTGTTTGACCCGCTTATTTTCGATGGCGTCGCTCATGCCTATCCTTCCATATTCGCTGATTGGCCGCAGCACGGCCATGGTCACGTCAATGCACGAGTAAAATTTCCAATCGGTTTCGCGAATGCCATCGGCCTATCCGGATAAGCCTTCCGTAGCGCAAAAATTCCAGGCCCAAGAGGCGCAGATAAAATATGCGCCCTAATTCGGTAATGCCCACTTTGACGTGGGCACGCCGCGAGTTGCGGTTCAAGCCGTTTATGATACCCACGGAGCGTCGGCAACCGGCACGGGCGAAATGCGACCGGGCAAACGCGATGAGTTGGGCCGCGATCCTCTGGCCCCGATGATCCGGCGCCACCCATACGCCTGCGCCATAGACGTCATGCGGCTTTAACTTGAAAATCAACCAATCGTCCTGCTCATGCGCCGAGGTGCCATACTGGGCATAGGCAATGATACGGCCTTCGCGCTCGAATACGGCGATTTTGACGTCCCGCTCGAACGAAGACGTGATCTTCGCCCGGTCGAGCCCACACGATGTCAGCGCGTCCGTATCGTGCTCATCGGCCCAACGGATCGCGGAGTTGTGCTTTCTATTTTCACTGTAGGCTTGTATTTC
>CAYYBI010000545.1:0-2816 GCA_964469835.1 uncultured Rhodospirillaceae bacterium | reverse complement strand
AGCCGAGACGCAGCATCTGCGGCAGCGCGATCAGTCCGAGCATGACGATTTCGCCGCCCATGATCCCGGTCATCGCCGCCATCAGGACGGCGACCAGCGTCGTTTGCACCGCCACGCCGCCGCGCAGCCGGCCGGCGATCATCGACATCGCGTCGAACAGGTCTTCCGCCACGCCAGAGCGTTCGAGGATGTTCGCCATGAGCACGAACAGCGGCACCGCCACCAAGGGATAGGCCTCGAGCAGGCCTTGCGCGTTGCTTGCCACCAGAAACAGACCCGGTATACCGAAATAGGCCAGCGCCGTGCAGATCGAAACGGTCAGGGTGACGATGCCGAGCGGTATGCCCACCATCATCAGCAGGATCATCGATGCGACGATGATCATCGTCGCTGTCTGGATATCGACCATTGCTTCAGTCTCCCGGAAGTTCGCTGGACTTCGGGACACCGTACCCGGTCAAATGCTTGATAAGATTTACGATCAACTGCACACCGTAAAGCAGAGCACCTACGAACAGCAGTGTCTTGAGAATGAGCGGCTCGGGCGAGTTGAAGGATGTGCCGCTGCGTTCCAAACTGGAAACCGCATGGACCATCGGGTCGTAGAGCGCGTAGGTAAACGTAAACATCGCGGCCAGGCTGATCAGGAGGATGACCAGGTCGAGCCACCACTTTCCTCTGCCCTTGGCATGTTCATACACAACGGTGATCGCAATATGTGCCCGGCGCATCGTGATATAGGAGCCGGACAGAGCCCAAGCCGAGCCGCACACCACCATGACAACCTCGAACGCCCATTGCGTCGGCGCGTTGAAGAAATACCGCATGGCCACCTCGTAGACAGTGACGGAGGCGCAGATCATGTAGAGGTGGCAGACTGACAGACCGATATACTGGTTGAGCCGGTCCACCGCGCGAAGCAAAGCATTCATTGGCTGGGCTCCAACTGAAACGTGCCGTGACGAGGCAATCCCGTCACGGCATGTTCAAGTTTAGATTTTATCGTTGTCGAACCGCCTACTTGAGAAGGCCCATCGTCGTCATGAACTTGATGTTGGCGTCATAAGCTTCCTTGGCCAACGGGCTCTGCTTGGAAACGTCCTCCCAGGCACCCTGCGCAACCTTGCGAAACTTGTCGCGCTCTTCCTGCGACCAATTGACGATGGTGATGCCTTTCGTACCGGTTCCGGCCCTATCCGCTGCAACGAGCTTGCGGTCCTGCAAGTCTGTCGCCCGGGTCATGTCGGTCCACGCGGCGTAGTACCAGGTCGTGAGGGCGGCCTGGCCCTGCGGGCCGATCTTGTCCCAAACCTTCTGATTGATGACGAACTGCAGAACCGCCATCGAATGAATCCCCGGATAGATCGGGTATTTGGCGATCTTGTTGAAACCGAGCGATGAGTTGTTGGTGTAGGAACTCGCATCGGCGGCATCCACGACTTTTTTCTCAAGCGCGGTATACAGCTCCGGGAACGGAATGGAGGTCGGCGCTGCGCCGACGCGGCGGAACACTTCGGCCGCCATGCCTTCCGGCGACCGCAGTTTCAGCCCCTTGAAATCGGCGACGGTCCTGATTGGCACGGTCGACACGAAGGCTTCTTTCGCGAACGGTCCGGCGCCGACGACGTGAATCTTACCCGGCAGATGCTTGTCCCAGGCTTTCTGGAGGATTTCGACGCCGCCGCCGAAGCGGAAGAACATCTGTTTCTGTGCGGGGGTGTCATAACCGGCGATCAAATCGCCAAGAATGCCGAATACCGGATCGCGCCCGGCAAAATAGGCGACGGCGTTGTTGTCGCCCTGCAGGATGCCGGCGGCGACGGCCTGCGGCGTTTCCCGATGCGGCACAACGGTCTTGCTGGGTCGGATATCGATCTTGAGATTGCCGTAGGTCATGGCCTCAAGCTTCGGCACCCAATTGTCTTTCAAATACTTCAGCGAGAAACTGCCGGCAGCGTTCGCGGTCTGAATTTTAATGACGGTCTGTGCGTTCGCGGCACCCGCGACGACGATGGCGGCGACGACAACCGCGCCAACCAGAATGCGTTTCATATTTCTCCCACCTTCTCTTTTTTTGAACTGTTCATTCAGCCCTGATTACCATTGCAAATAGACAAGGGCTGCAAGTAGACAAGGGCATTTTATGGAAGTCAACAAAACGGAGGAATCGAGTAGGTGCACCAATCGGCCCATTGCGTCACTTCCTGAATTTGGTGCTAATATCGGCCATACCGATACACATCCCCACCGCAGGAGTTTCCCCGATGGAACGCGCGCTCGACACAACGCAAGGCTCAACCGACGTGACACGGCGGCTCGCCGAACTGGCGAGCGGCATGGCCTTCGAAAAGCTGCCGGCCAATGCTGTCGAGGTCGCGAAACAATGCCTGCTCGATTGGCTCGGCGTGACGCTGGCCGGCGCGCAGGAGCCTCTGGTCCAGAAACTGCTGGATTTCGCGGCGGCCGACGGGCTCGGCGATAAGGCGACCCTGATCGGGTTGAATGCACGCGGCACCGCCAGCCAGGCGGCGCTGATCAACGGATCGGCCGGCCATGCGCTGGACTACGATGATTGCCTGCGGGCGCTCAAGGGACATCCGACCGCGCCCGTGGCGCCCGTGGTATTCGCGGTCGCGGAACGCGACGGCGCGTCGGGGCGCGACCTGCTCACGGCCTTCGTTGCCGGCGTCGAAGCGGAAGCCCGCGTCGGCATGCTGATGGGGGACGGCCATTACCTGAACGGGTGGCATTCGACGGCAACCAACGGCACCTACGGTGCGGCCGCGGCCGCCGCGCGGCTGCTCGGCCTGGACGGG
>CAYYBI010000544.1:0-3771 GCA_964469835.1 uncultured Rhodospirillaceae bacterium | reverse complement strand
AGGCGAAGCCTATGTGGTGCCGTGGAAAATCGGACCGGCAGCCGATGGCGGGGTGGCCCCATGACTCCGCATTCCACCATGCGCCCCGTATCCTTGCCGCCCGCCTTGCTGCTGTCGCTGATTGCGCATGCGGCGCTGATCGCCGCGATCGTGGGCATGGACGATCCGGCGCCGGCCCCACCACGCCCGGGCGGTATCATCGCGGTCGAAATCGTCGTCGAAGGACCAAAATCCCATCCCGGCGTTAAACCGGCGCCACGGCGCGCGGCCGCGCCAAATATCCCGACGGCTGCGCCCAGCCAACCCGCCACCGGACGGATCATGACACCGCGCCCGGCCGCAGCGATGGACTCCTCACCGACCCCGCCACCACGGGCGATCCCGCCACGTGCCCGGCGCAAACCCTTGCATTTCGCCCAAACGGGCATCCCGCTCGAGAAACCGACGGCCGTCACGCGATTGCCCACGCGCGCGTCACACACCGCTCAACCGCGCGGCGCCAATCGGCTGGATCGGCAGATCCACGCAACCCTGACGCCAGCCGCGCAACCCAGCGCCGGCGACCGTGGCGCCTCGCCTCGTGGCGACAATCCGAAGCCGGCATACCCGTTCGTCGCACGTCAGCGGGGCCAGCAAGGCGTAGTCTTCCTGCATGTCGAGGTTTTGCTGGACGGGACTGCGGGACGGGTCGAGATCGCCCGCTCCAGTGGTTTCCGCAGCCTGGACGCCGCCGCCCGGCACGCCGTGGCGCGCTGGCGCTTTCTGCCGGCACGGCAAGGCGGCGGCGCGGTTGCCGCATTGGTGACGGTACCGGTCCGGTTCAGCCTGCATTAAAGGCGCGCCGGACCGCCGCCGGTCAGGCCCCCGCGCCGATTGAATCTGCTTTTCCGGCGAATCGATCACAAGACCGTGATAACGCGCCCGACGTGCGCGCCGTCACTGCCGGGATCCGGCGCCAGCGCTATAACTCAGGCACTATTTCTTATCCGCAATACCTCCTCTTCCTCATCGCCGCCTTCAAAGGGCGGCGATTTGTTTTGCCTTGAGCGTGAGGCGGGCCCGCAACTACCGTGCGGACTTCCAGTCGCGTGCCAAGGCTTCCGCCGTGGCAATTTCCGCCGGTCCCATTAATTGCGCGGCCTTATCCTGCCATCGCCGGGCGGTTTCATTCCCCTGGGCGGCGGCGAGCGCGAACCATTTATAGGCCTGCACGAAATCCTGCAGAACGCCATGGCCGAGGCGGTACATGCGCCCGAGATTGAATTGCGCCGCCGCATTGCCCTGCATGGCAGCCTTGCGGTACCACGCCATCGCCGCGCCGTAGCCATGCTGCCGGCTATACCCCTTCTCGTACATCACCCCGAGGCTGAGTTGCGCCATCTCGTGACCTTGCGCGCCGGCCCGCTCGAACCAGCGCAAGGCTTCTTTGTGATCTTTCGGCATGCCGTGGCCGCCGGCATAGAGACGACCGAGCCAGAATTGCGCCTTCGCATCGCCGCTTTCGGCAAGCGGTCGCAGTTGACGCGCCGCTTCGGCGTATTCCGCCTGCCGATAGGCGACCATCGCCTCGACCATTCCGGCCATGGCCGGCGGCGCGGCAGTCAAGCCGAGAAGGACGACCGCGACAGCAACCACCTGACGATACGACCGGACATCCTGCATCCCCGCGCGCCTGCGACGTGCCGATTGCGGAAGCCTCAACTGCCGGGTTTCGTCGCTTTCCAGTAATTCCGGTTGAGCGACCCGACCAGCGAATCGTGCTGCCGCTGCAAACAGGCCCGCAGCCCGCCCACAACCAGGGCGCCCGCGGCCTGCACTTCGCAATATTCCAGTTGCTCGGTGGTAAAAACGCGAGCCTCGGCAGGCATCGTGCGGCGCTTCAATACCTTCCGCGCCACGTCGCCGCCGCCCGACCTGAGGGCTTCCGGCTCGTCCGGAAGTGTGTTGATCATTGCCATCATGCCCCGAAAGGCGTGCGAGAACGCGCTACCGTCGTCGATCGGCGCGGTCCCGATGCGGCGTAATTGTTTCGCTGCGGTCACGAGATCACCGGGAGTTTGCGGCGTCCGGTCGTTGGCGACCGGGTATGGCGCGAGCACCGATGCTTCTGCGACCGAAAGGGCAATCCGTGTTGCGCCAGCGGCCTTCACAGTCGCCTCCGGAATGCTGACGACCACCGCAGCAAATCCGCGGACGCTGCGAATCGTCAACCCGGATGCCGGAACGGTCCGCTTCGCTCCGTCGGGATCGGTGGAAACAAGGCTGAGCTTGGATCCTTCGGTCTGCCGATAGGCGGTGCCGCTTTTGGGGACGGTGCGATCCTGCTGCAAGCAAAACGCGGAGAACTCGGCGCTGCAGACGCCGTCGACGCATTTCAACTCGACCGGCGTTTTGCCGGTGGCCAACAGACCAAGCGCCTGTGGCGCAGCGAGCGCGCCCGTCACCGGCAGCGCCGCCAGGAAAAATCCAGCCATGAGTAGTCTGCGCATCGATCGCTCCTCCCATAAATTCCCACTGCGGGCCGAGGCGAACACGATCTTTTCGGCCCATCGACAAAGACCGTTGTAATATCTTACACCATCACTCGCGCACGTCGCGTCCTTATTGAGACCATGATAAGAAGAAAGGAGCCAATCGCGCCGGTCCAAATCATTCGAGAGTCCGGTTCAAGGAGGAAATTGATGCCTAGCGACTCCGAAATCCTGATCGGCAAGGGCGCAGCGCCGCAATCGCTCCTGCTCGCGCGCGCCAATCGTCATGGTCTGATCAGCGGCGCGACGGGAACCGGAAAGACGGTAACGCTTCAGGTGCTGGCGGAAGGATTTTCGCGACAAGGCGTCCCCGTGTTCGTGTCGGATGTCAAAGGCGATCTCTCCGGCATCTCCCAGGCGGCCGAAGTCGGCGAGAAACTCGCCGCACGGGCGGAAAGCGTGGGTGTATCCGGTTACACCGGAAGCGCATGCCCAACCGTGTTTTGGGATCTGTTCGGCGAAAAGGGCCATCCGTTGCGGGCGACCATTTCCGAGATGGGCCCTCTGCTGCTTTCCCGGCTGCTAAATCTCAACGACACCCAGGAAGGCGTGCTGAACATCGCTTTTCAGGTCGCCGACGACGAGGGATTGTTGCTGCTCGACCTGAAGGATCTGCGCGCGCTGCTGACATTCGTCGCGGACAGCGCCGCGGCATTGACAACAACCTATGGCACGGTCAGCAAACAATCGGTCGGCGCCATCCAGCGTCGGTTGCTTGTATTGGAGCAACAGCAGGCCGACGCGTTTTTCGGCGAACCCGCGCTCGATCTGCACGATTTCCTGCGAACCGACCACACCGGGCGCGGCATGGTCAATGTGCTGGCCGCCGACCGGCTGATGAACAATCCCAAACTCTACGCGACGTTCCTGTTGTGGCTGTTGGCCGAGTTGTTCGAGGAGCTGCCTGAAATCGGCGACCCGGATCGACCGAAACTGGTGTTCTTTTTCGACGAAGCGCATCTGCTGTTCGACGATGCACCCAAGGTCCTGGTCGACAAGGTGGAGCAGGTCGTGCGCCTGATCCGGTCAAAGGGCGTCGGAGTCTACTTCGTCACGCAAAATCCGCTCGACATTCCCGACGACGTGCTGGGCCAGCTCGGCAACCGGGTGCAACACGCGCTGCGCGCCTTCACGCCGCGCGATCAGAAAGCGGTTCGCGCCGCCGCGCAAACCTTCCGGCAGAACCCTGCCTTCAATGCCGAGGACGCGATCACCCGACTCGAGGTCGGCGAGGCGCTGG
>CAYYBI010000543.1:0-17720 GCA_964469835.1 uncultured Rhodospirillaceae bacterium | reverse complement strand
CGGTCACCAGATAGGGCCCCATCGGGGCGAAGGTATCGCGCGATTTCATCTGGAAGAAGGTATTCCCGGCGGGCGGAAGCCCGCGCGCCGAACCGTCGATGAAATTGACGTAGCCGAATATATGATCCATCGCGTCCGCGGCCTTGACCCCACTTGCGCGCTTGCCGATGACGACGGCCAATTCGGCCTCGCCTTCGAAGATGGTCGCCGGCGCGTCGGGCAGCACCATAGTATCCCCGTCGCCAATCACAGCGCCGGGAGATTTGTGGAAGGCGTTGATTGGCGCGGGTTCGGCTCGGGTGCCGTCCTCCATGTAGTTCACCGCCATGCAGTCGATCTTGCCGGGCTTCGGCAGAGGTGGCCGAATCTTCACGCCGGCGACGGGAACGCCCCCGCCGCCATCCGCCGCATCCTGCAACGCGCCCCGATAGTCGTCGAACCGCTCGATCAGCCCGGTCATCAGATCGTGCGGTCCGATATGCGGAATATCCGCAACGTGGCTCGATACATCGACCACGGCGTCGCCCGAGAGCACGCCGAGTTTGAAGTCATCGAAATAAAGTAGCTTCATGGTTTCCTCCCCCATGAATTGGACATCGAATATTCCGCTGGTGCAAGCCGCCGAATTATCGGCCGGCCGCGACTTGACTCAATCGACGTAGCAAGGAAACTGGAATTTCGGAACACCCGCCCGATCGCGGCCGGACCGCCACGCCGCAAGACCGCCCAATTCCAGCCGAGCATCCGCCAAGAGGAAACCAACCATGAGCGACACACCGAATGTGCTGAGTCCGGAAACGGTGCTCAAGGAAATGAAGCAAAATGGCGTCACCGACGTTGTCTGGCTGCCCGATAGCGAAACCAACTGGCTCTTTCTGTTGATGGAGTCAGAACCGTCGCTCCGCCTCGTCGGTGTGAGCCGCGAAGGGCATGCGTGTTCGATCGCCGCCGGTTTGTCGGCAGGCGGCCGCACACCGGTGATCCTGATCCAAAACACGGGGATGATGGAATCGGGCGATTCCATTCGCGGATGGCTGCTCAGCCTCGAAGTCCCCGTCGTGCTGATGGTGGGATACCGCGGCTACACGCGGCACGGCGTCAACAAGGACACCGCGGCGGACTACACCGAACGGTTCCTCTATGGGTTCGGCCTCAACTATTATCTGGTCGAAAACGACGGCGACGCGGAACGCATATCCATCGCGTTCGAGGAAGCGCAGCGCACCAAACGGCCCGTTGTCGTCCTGATCGCCGACGAATATCACGGCTTCAACCGGTAATGCAGGGAGACCCATCATGATGAAGATTGCCGACGTACTGGAAGCCTTCAAACTGCTCCGCGAGGATGCGATCGTCGTACCGGGCCGCGGCGGCCGCCACTGGGTGCCGATCAGCGACAACCAGATGCTGGACGCGCCGATGGGCGACCCCGCGATGGGCGGCCATGCCGGATTTGCGTTTGGTCTCGCATTGGCTCAACCCGACAAGAAAGTCGTGCTGTTCGATTCCGAAGGCGACATCCTGATGAGCCTTGGCATGCTGGTGACCATCGCCGAGCAAAAACCCGCAAACTTCTATCATTTTTTGCTGGATAACGAATGTTATGCCACGACCGGCGGACAACCGGTGCCGAATGCAAAGAATGTGGCCTATGACGCGATTGCCCTAGGATGCGGCTACCCGCGCGCGTCCGCGTACACCGAGCTTGACGCGCTGACTCGCGACCTGCCCGGAATCCTGGCCGAACCCGGACCGGTGTTTACCGCCATCAAGGTCTTCCCGGAGGTCCAGAACGAGCCGATCGGCAATCGCCGGCCCTGGCAGACCCGCAACCGCACCGAGGTCATGGAAGATTTGCGCCGCGAACTCGGCCCAACCAGCTAGCCATCGCGGCATCGGGTCAGCCTTTCCGAATCACGTCCTCGGCGAAGGCTTCCATGCGCTCGATCGTGGCGTTCAAGTCGCGGCTCTGGAAGTTCACGATCAGATGCTGGAGGCCCAACGCGCCGAAGGCCTCGATGTCCTCCAGCAATTGGTCCGCACTGCCGGTGAAGGCGTGCCGCGCACCGTCGGGCAGGGTCAGCGCCTCCCGGCCATAGGTCCAGTTCGCGCTATACGCCAGCGCGACCTTCGCCGGGTCGCGTCCCTCCGCCTCGACCTGGCCGCGCAGGCGATCGACTGCGGCGCGGTACAGCGCCACGGTATTGAGCGGAAATCGAGGATTATTCCCAATCGGAAACCAACCGTCGCCCAGCCGCGCGGTGCGGCGTAGCGCCGGTGCGCTCTCACCCCCGATCCACAGCGGCGGATGCGGTTCCTGTACCGGGTGCGGCAGGACGGAAACATTTGAGAAGCGCGTGTAGTCGCCCTCGAAAACCGGGGCCTCTTCGGTCCAGATGGTCTTGAAGATTCGCAGATACTCATCCATCACCCGACCGCGTTCCGCAAACGGCGGCGTGTCCAGCGCCTCGAACTCCTCCTCCATCCAACCGGCGCCGCAGCCGACAGTGATCCGGCCCTCCGACAGGACATCGGCGGTCGCCAGGGCCTTCGCGGTCAGGATCGGATTGCGGTAGGGCACGACCATGATCGCGGTCACGAGGCGCAACGTTTCCGTCACGCCCGCGAGGTAGGACAGCAGCGACAGCTGTTCCAGATGTTCGCCGACACGCCCGCCCGGCCATTCGCCCGAGTCCGAATAGGGATACCGGGAGGCAACGTCGCGCGGCACGACGATATGGTCGCTCACCGTGCCGTGGGCAAAGCCGAGCGCTTCGCCCTTGGCCGCGATTTCGGAAATACCCTGGCGCGTGGCGAGCGGTCCCCGCGTCGGAATCGTGAAGCCGAATTCCATTCTGTTCTTCCTCTGCTCGCCGCGCCGGACCGCGGCTACTTGATCTGGCCGTTGAACCGCTGGCTCTTGGACCGGTTGGTATTGGAGCGCGGCAAGTGGTTGGTGCGGATGTCCTTCACGCCTTTCTCATAGGCAGCCACTTGCAACAGTTCGAGGTCCTCGTTCGGGTCCGCGCTCTCGAACCAATAGGCCATGCCGCGCGGCGTCACCATGCCTTCATAGGGGCCGAACTCACCCATTACTTCGTCGGCGCCGCTGTAGTATCGAGCGCGGCCCTTGAGCACCATCCAGAATGTGTCGGCGCCGGCATGAGAATGCAGATTGTTCTCTCCACCCTGGCGCACGACCTGAACCGCCCCTTTCACCAGATCGGTCTGCGCCAACTTCATGATACCCTTGGGCGCCGTCACCTCCGGGCGTTCGTAGCGAAAGAACTGAAACTTGGGCTCCCGCCTGGCCGGCGGTTGGTCGGGGGTTTCTTCCTGTTTCGGCGTATTATCGTCGAAAACGGCATCTTTCGTCGTCGTATCGGCCATCGTTTTCTCCTTGATTGTGCAAACCAGTTTTTACCCGAGCCATCGTGTTAGCGATAGCCGCTACCGCCCGTCATATAGACCGTATCGGCGGTCATGAACCGACAGGCGTCCGAACACATGAACAGCACCAGCTCGCCGACTTCGTCCGGGCGGCCCACCCGGTTCATCGGAACCCCCGCCGCCTGCGACTTGGTCAGTTCGGGCGGCGAGATTTCGTGGAACGGCGTGTCCACCACGGTCGGCGATACCGACAGGCAGCGAATGCCCCGGTCCGCGAATTCCCGCGCGACGCCCAGCGTCATGGTGACCACCGATCCCTTGGACGAGGCGTAATGCACGGAATGCCCGGCCCCGCCCCGGAAATGGGCGGTACTGGCCATGTTGACGATAACGCCCGCGCCGTTTTCCAGCATATGGGGCAAGACCTCCTGCATGCAGAAGAACACGCCCTTGACGTTGAGGTCGTAGGTCCGGTCCCAAAGATCCTCGTCGATCTCGAGGAACGGCGCCCGCTTCAATGCCGAGCCGGCGGAGTTGAATTGGCAATCGATCCGGCCGAACCGCGTGATCGCCTTGTCGATCATGCCGCGCACGCTGTCCCGGTCGGTGACGTCGACGGTGACCGCCGCGGCGCCCGCTCCGGCCGTCGCCACCTTGTCGGCGACGCGTTGCGCACCGTCACCATTAATATCGGCACAGACAACGTTCGCCCCTTCGCGGGCGAAGATCAGCGCCGTCGCCTCGCCGATGCCGCTCGCCGCACCGGTGATCAGGATCGTCTTGTCCTTGAAATAGTCCGGGCTCTTCGTCATTTTTCCCGCCCTCCCCGATCAACGCCAGCCGCTGCCGCCGGTCACCACGACGGTGTCGGCGATCATGAACTCACAGGCGTCCGAACACATGAACAGCACTAGTTCGGCGATTTCGTCGGCCTCTCCCGCCCGGCCCATCGGGATCGCCGATACCGACGCCTCCAGCATGCCTGGCTCGTTGATGTCCTGAAACGCCGTATCCACCACCGACGGCGAGACCGACAAAATGCGAATCCCCTGGTCGGCGAATTCCCGCGCCGCGCCGAGGGTCAGCGTGTTCACCGCCCCCTTGGCGGACGCGTAATGCGGCGACTTGCCCGGCCCCCCGGATCGGGCGGCGATGCTTGCGACATTCACGATCACGCCGTCGCCCTTTTCGAGCATGTGCGGAATGACCTCCTGCATGCCGTAGAAAGTACCCTTGACGTTGAGGTCGTAGACCTTGTCCCAAAGCTCGTCGTCGATATCGAGGAACTTGGCCCGCTTGATCGCCGATCCGGCCGAGTTGAAGAGAAAATTGATCCGTCCGAAAGTATCGACGGCCGACTGGATCATGCCGCGAACGCTGTCGCGCTCGGTCACGTCGACGAACACGGCCTCGCCCTTGCCGCCGGCTTCATCCACCTCGCGCGCAACCTGATGGGTACCCTGTTCGTTGATGTCGGCACACAACACGTTCGCGCCTTCCCGGCCGAATACCTTGGCCGCCGCGCGGCCGATGCCGCTCGCCGCGCCGGTAATTACGATTGTCTTGCCTTTAAAATAATCCGGTGTCTTGGGCATTGTAATGCATCCTCCTGGCTCTTCTATATTGTCGAGAAGCCCGATCTTTTTGCGCTCTGTCGCGAATATCCCTGGCAAAAAGCTTAGCACCGCTGTGTCGCCGATGTCATATTCGGCCGCCCACGGCATGATGAATCGCTATTGATCCCTGGCCGGCAACCGGGGCACAAAGGAAGCGATGTTTTCACAAGGAGGTTGCCGTGAGCATTGGTGTCGGACTTGGCTTGGCGAACTTTCCGTTTTCCGGCCCGGAGGCATTCTGGCGGTGGGTGGATTTGTGCGAGGATGGCGGCATCGATTCCCTGTGGCAGACCGACCGGGTCATTTCCTCACAACCCTTTCTCGACTGCATGAGCGTGATGGCGGCGCTCGCCGGGCGCACGCGGCGGATGAAGTTCGGCATGAATGTCGCCTCCGTCGCGCAACGGGACCCGGTCGTGCTCGCCAAGGAATGCGCGACCATCGACGTGTTGAGCAACGGGCGGCTGTTGCCGGCGTTCGGCGTCGGCAGCCGCAACAATCCGTATTGGGAAGTAACGGGCCAGCAATTCAAGGGCGCGGGCGCCAAGGCCGAGGAAGGCATGGAGATCATCTCCCGCCTGTGGGCCGAGGAGCGCGTGACCTTTCACGGCAAGCACTATCACGTCACCGACGCGCGCATTTCGCCACGCCCCATCCAGCAGCCGCTGCCGCTGTGGATCGGCGGATCCAGCAAGGCGGCGATCCGGCGTACCGGCAAGCTCGGCACCGGGTGGCTGGCCGGCAACGAAACACCGGCCGAAGTAAAACCGGTGGTGGCCGCAATAAGGCAATCGGCGGTCGACCAGGGCCGCAAAATCGACCACGACCATTTCGGCGCCGGTTTTCATTGCCGTTTCGGGTCCTGGGACGATCCGGTCTCGATTCGCCAGGCGGAGGCCTACGCCGCGCGCGCGCCGGGCAAGGACCCGCGCAACCACCTCGCCATCGGCGATGCGGACGACATCGTCCGGCGGATCGAGGATTATATCGACGCGGGCATCTCGAAATTCATCCTGCGCCCGATCGGCACGGATGATGACGACATTATCGACCAGACCAGACTGCTGACCGAACAGGTGATCCCGAGAGTGCAAGATCGCCCGACGCCTGAGTAGGCGGAAGGGAGGCCATTCGCCCCGGTCGTGTTTGAAGGAACTTCAGTCAATTCACTTGACTTCCGTTGGCCAGAACCCAGACGATATCCACTGTGAATTAGCTGCTTGATCGGTGGGAAATGGCCTATGCCCAAACTGTCCATTGCTTCACTGGCGGGCGCGCTATTTTGCATGCTCATCCCTGCAACGGCCCAATCTCAAAATCGGCTATCCATGTTGCCGGAGGGTGCTGCGGCACAGCTAGTCGAGGGTACGTGCACGGGCTGCCACAAAGCCAATCAGATTACCCGCAGTTCCGGCTACACCCGCGCAGGTTGGAATGAGCTAATCGGCACCATGATCGATTTGTCCGGGAACCCGAAAGACCGGGACAGCATCACCCGCTATCTGGCGACCCATTTCCCGCCGAACAATAAGAACGCCCCCAAGCTTATACCCGGCAAGGCCCAGATCACCTTCAAGGAGTGGGTTGTGCCGACGCTCGGCCAGCGCTCGCGCGACCCCATCGAAGCGCCGGACGGGACCATTTGGTGGGCGGGCCAATGGGGCAACCTGATCGGCAGCATCGATCCCAATACCGGCGCGATGAAGGAATACCCCTTGCCGGACAATGCGAAACCCCACACCGTGACCCTCGATAGGGCAGGCAACGTCTGGTACACGGGCAACAAGAATGCCACGATCGGCAAGCTCGATCCGGCGACCGGAAAAATCACCGAATACAAAATGCCGGACAGCGCCGCGAAAGACCCACACTCGGCGATCTTCGACGGAATGGGAATCCTCTGGTTCACCCTGCAGCACAGCAACATGGTGGGACGGCTAAACCCGACAACCGGCGACATCAAACTCGTCCGGATGAAGACGCCCGGCTCACGGCCCTACGGCATCAAGATCGACGCCCAGGGGACGCCGTGGGTCGCGTGCAACGGCAGCAATTGTCTGGTCACGGTCAATCCCAAGACCATGGCGCTCACGGAGATCAAACTCCCCATACCGGAGACGACCGTGCGGCGGCTCGACATCGCGAAAGACGGCATGATCTGGTACGTAAATTCATCCCAGGGCCGCCTCGGCCGATACAATCCAGAAACCGGCGAGATCAAGGAATGGCCCTCGCCCAGCGGACCGAAATCGCACCCCTACGCGCTTGCGATTATCGACGGCATCATCTGGTACAACGAATCACGCCGGCGGCCCGACACCTTGGTCCGATTCGATCCCAAAACGGAGAGCTTCCAGAGCTGGCCAATCCCGTCAGGCGGCATCCATGCGGGCATCATCCGCCACATGCGGCCGATGCGGGACGGCAACCTCCTGATCCATCAAAGCAGCACCAACCGGATCATCGTGGTGACGCTGAAACGCCCTGCGGCAGGGCAATAATTTTGAAACGGCGCCAGTATTTATAAGGCTATCACAACGCGGCCAAGAACTCCTCGATCAGCGCGTTGACCGCTTCCGGCGCTTCCGTGGGCGGGAAATGGCCGGCGCCCTCGAGCTTGACGTATCGTGAGCCGGGCACCGCTTCGTGGATGTCCTTTTCGTATTCCGGCGGATTGCCGGGATCGTCGAGACCGCGCAACAGGAGCAGCTTCGGCTCGAGCGTCGCGATGCGGTCGCGCACGTCGAAAGCGTCGATCGTCATCAGATCGTGGTATTGCGACATCGGGCCCACCTGGCGGTGCCGCTCCACCAGCCGTTCCCGCAAATCCGACTCCACGAACTTCATCGCCCGCCGCTGGAACGCGATCCATTCCTCCTCATAGACCTTCGGGTCTTCCGCCGCCCGCAGCCGCATGTCGTAGGTGCCCGGCGCGCGGGTCTTCGGCCCGGCCGCGACGGTCATGATCACCAGCCCCTTCACCTCATCCGGATAGTCCAGGCCGTATTGCAGCGCGATGGAGGCGCCGAGCGTATAGCCGACGAGCAGGAGATCGCGATTCAGGCCCTGGCCCCAGAGCCAGCCGCGCACCCACTCGGTGTACCGCGCCACATCGGGACACCGGGTCCCTTCCAGATGTCCCGGTAGAGTCGGCGCGACGCAGTTCGGAAAATGCTGGCGTTGATAATGATACGCATCGGCGCACGCGCCCGCGCCGGGTCCGTGGAGAAACACGAGCTGCGGCATTCAAAGGTCCTTCCCCTGTCTGGTATGATTTGGAAATGATATCTCAAATATTCAGTTCGGCGCAGTCTCGCACAGAATACCCGGCAGAACCCCTCGGCGCGCCGCGCGCATATTCATGCATCTATCCTTGCGTTGATTCTTTATTTCCATTATATTGGAATTATGGAATCAACTACCGCCATCGACGCTCTTTCGGCGCTGGCCCAGGAAACCCGGCTGACGATCTTTCGCCGGTTGGTCGAACTGGGGCCGGATGGCGCACCGGCGGGCCGGATCGCCGATGACTTCGGACTGCCGGGCGCGACCCTTTCCTTCCATCTAAACCAGCTTAAGCAGGCCGGCCTCGTCAATTGCCGGCGTGACGGCAGATCGCTGATCTATTCCGCAAATTTCGCCGTCATGAACGGCCTGATCGGCTACTTGATGGAGAACTGCTGCCAGGATCAGGATTCCGGAATACCGTCGGCGGACGTGTTCTGCCGCAAAATCACCACCAAAGGGAACTGAGACCATGAAACGATTGCATGTGCATATTTCGGTAGAGAGCCTGAAGGACTCGATCGGGTTTTACAGCACCCTGTTCGGTGTGGATCCCGATGTTCTGGAATCCGACTATGCGAAATGGATGCTGGACGACCCCCGGGTCAATTTCGCCATTTCCGAACGCTGCGGCCGTACGCCGGGCATCGACCATCTCGGCATTCAGGTCGAGGCGGATGCGGAACTCGAAGAGATCTCGGGGCGCCTGTCGCGGGCCAATCAGCCGGTCGTCGAGCAAAAAGGTGCGAAATGCTGCTACGCCGAGGGCGACAAGGCCTGGGCGTCAGATCCGCAAGGGGTTGCGTGGGAGACATTCCACACCGTCGGCGGCATCGCCGTCTATGGCGGCGACAGCGTTGACCGGTCTGCGTTCGCGCCAAGCGACGGAGACGCGGCCGGTTGCTGCCCGAAAATCGTGTAATCGGCGGTAAATTCAATCGCATCGCTGACACCGATCTGTCAAAACCCCGCTACGCGTTTTCAATCAAATCACAAACCGAAAGAATTGCGATGAGTGTCGACCCGGCCAAATCGAAGGCGCTGCAAGGGACCGATACCGACGCAAGCGGCGGCATCGGATTCTTCGAAAAATGGCTTTCCGTCTGGGTTGCGCTTTGCATCCTGGCGGGCATCGGCCTCGGCAATGGTGTGCCCGGCCTGTTCCGGGTGCTCGCCGATTTGGAATACGCCTCCGTTAACCTCGTTGTGGCGGTTCTGATTTGGGCCATGGTTTATCCGATGATGGTGAATGTGGACTTTTCCAGCCTTCGCCATATCGGCGACCGCCCCAAGGGGCTGATCATCACCCTGATCGTCAACTGGCTGGTCAAGCCCTTCAGCATGGCCGCGCTTGGGGTCCTGTTTTTCGAAATCCTGTTCGCGGACATGATCGCACCCAAGGACGCGCAGGAATATATCGCCGGGCTTATCCTGCTCGGGGCCGCGCCCTGCACGGCGATGGTCTTCGTCTGGTCCCAACTCACCCGGGGCGACGCGACCTATACGCTGGTGCAGGTCTCGGTCAACGACGTGATCATGATTTTCGCCTTCGCGCCGATCGTCGCGCTGCTACTGGGCGTGACGGATATTTCCGTGCCGTGGGAAACCCTGCTGTTGTCGGTCGGGCTCTACGTCGTTATTCCCCTCATCGCCGGGTATTTCACACGCCGGCAATTGATGGCGCACGCCCGCCAATCCGAGGGCCAAGAAGAAGCAGTGGCGCGGTTCGTCGCTCGCGTGAAGCCGTTCTCGGTGATCGGGCTCCTGGCGACGGTCGTGCTCCTATTCGGCTTTCAGGGAAATATCATCATCGAGCAACCCCTGCTGATCGCGCTGATCGCCACGCCGCTGATCATTCAGTCCTATGGGATCTTCATCATTGCGTATGGCGCGGCCTGGCTTTGGCGGGTGCCTTTCAACGTGGCCGCGCCCTGCGCCCTGATCGGCACCTCGAATTTCTTCGAGCTTGCGGTTGCCGTCGCGATCAGCCTGTTCGGATTGAATTCGGGCGCAGCCTTGACGACCGTGGTCGGAGTCCTGGTGGAAGTCCCGGTTATGCTCTCCCTTGTCGCCTTCGCAAACCGGACCCGCGCGTTCTTTCCCGCCCGTTAGCATCCGGCTGGCATTTCACCCCCCACGAAGGCCGCCCTTGCCAATTCCCGGTGCGTCAGCTATATACCCGCGCGACGATTTGGAGCCAGCGAAATGAAAAAAGACGGCCATCCCGACTATCATGAGATCACTGTCCAGATGACGGACGGGACCTCTTATACGACACGATCGACCTGGGGCAGCCCGGGCGACGTCCTGAAGCTGGAAATCGATCCGAAGTCGCATCCGGCCTGGACCGGCGTTCACCGCTTGGTCGACAGCGGCGGCCAGCTTGCCAAATTCAACAAGCGTTTCGAGAGTTTCGGCCTGAAAACCTAGGCTGCGGAACGGCGGGCTAGACCGTCGTCAGCATCACACCCGGGCGTTCATCCAACCGTACAGGAACCGGCGGCCTTTCGGACGCCGCCAGCTGCTTGTCGAGATGGTGGATACGCCGGTAAAGATCCAGGCTGCGATCGAGCAGCCGACGCAGCTGCATCGGCAGGATATCGTAATCCATCGCGCCTTCGTCGAGACAGATTTTCTCCGCCCCAAGACGATAAACATGCTTTGACGCCTGCGTCGGCGAGAGCTCCTCGAGAAATACCGCCTTTTGCGTCAGCAGCCAGGCCATGGCCTGGGTCACGCGGGTCGTCAACCGCATCGTCTCGACATTGACCGTGAGGCGAAACGCCTGGCTCGAATGCTTGCGGATTTCAGGCACCTGAACCTGAATATATTCGCGGCATTCGAGCAGCAGGTCATAGGCTTCTTCGTAAGCCGATTCGAGAAAAAATACGGGTTTTGCTTTCGACACCGCTGTAAACACTCCCTGAACGCGACCCCGGCTCATTGCGGCCGGTTGTCATCCTCAAAACTATAAACTCATCACGTGCGGGAAGAAGCGCTAAACACTTATTATTATTGCCTAACCAGGATTCTCCCCCGGAGGGGCATCGGCATTATTCCCTCCGTACGAGGGGCCGCGCCAAATCCCGAATTTGGGGTCTTGAACCGCCAAAAAACCTCCCCAAATATCGGGAAGCGCCGGATGCCGCATACGGGTCCGGGGCAATTTGGAACCGGAGTTCGGCCATGGTGGTGGACTCCATTCATCCATGTCGCTTAGTAGGAGGATATGGCTATGCGCAGTTACGATTTTTCCCCCCTTTTCCGCAGCACCGTCGGATTCGACAATCTGGCCCGCTTGATGGATTCGGTTTCCGGCGAGCAGGCCTCGGCCTACCCGCCCTATAACATCGAGAAAACCGGCGAAGAGTCCTACCGGATCTCTATGGCCGTAGCGGGCTTCGCCGAGAACGATCTGGACATCCAGACCCGCGAAAACAAACTGGTCATCACCGGCCAGATTGAAAAAGCGGAAGATAGTGAAAACCGCACCTATCTGCACCGGGGTATCGCCGAACGGTCCTTTGAGCGGCAATTCAGCCTCGCCGACCATATCAAGGTCAGCGGCGCCCGGCTCGAAAACGGGTTGCTCCATGTCGAACTGGTGCGCGAGGTTCCCGAGGCCATGCGGCCACGGGAGATCAAAATCAACGCCAATAAGCAGAAGAAGCTCGAAAAGAAGGCCGCCTAGGCCAAGCTTGCAACTCCCGTAACGATTGGCGCGTCCCAGGTCTTGGGGCGCGCCTTTGTTATTCAGGGTTCTCCCCCGGCACGAGATCGGTGAGAAGCGCCCGCGCCGCGTCCGGCACCGGTACCGGCCGGCGCGATGCGCGGTCGACATAGACATGAACGAAATAGCCGAAGGCCGCAGGCTCCGGATCTTCTTTCCGGTACAGGGCGATCTCGTATTTCACGCTGGTCCGGCCGAGCCGCGCAACACGCAACCCCGCGTCGATTTCCTCGGGAAAGGATAGCTCCTTGAAAAACCGGCAGTGGGTCTCCACCGCAATGCCGAACGACGGCGAGTTCTGGGGATCGAGCACACCGCGCTCGATCAGAAATCCGGTTATCGCCGTATCGAAATAGGCGTAATAGACGACATTGTTGACGTGACCGTAGGCGTCATTGTCCATCCAGCGGGTCTGCAGGCGCCGAAAACACGGAAAATCCGCACGATCGACGGCCGCATCCGTCATCGGACCTCCGAGCCGCATTCGTTCAGAAAGGCGTCGAGCGCCGCAAAAGTGGCGTCGGGCGCCTCCAGAGTCATCATATGACCAATTCCAGGCAGCACAGACTTGTGGGGGCGCGGCGCCGCCTCAACCAGCGGCGCGGCATCGGTCGGTGGTGTCATGCGGTCCACTTCTCCCAGGATGAAGAGGACCGGGCACCGCAAACGGCCCGCGCTGGCGACACCGTCCCGATAACCGTCACAAGCCTTGAGATCGCTCACCAGGACGCCAGGCGCCGAGCCCGCGACCAGGCCTGCGGCGATTTCAGCGGCCTCCTGCGGTCCATCCTTGGCGACGGCCCATTTGCCGACCAGCGCGCCGGCCGAGGCAGGATCGTTCTCGGCCATGGCGAGCAGGTCCGGATGAACCGGCATTCGGGCGCTTACGCCCAGCAGGCCCACCGCGGAAATGGTTTCGGGATGGCGCGCGGCGAGTTCGAGCACGGCCGCGCCGCCCATGGAATGACCAAGCGCCACGGGCCGCACCATCCCGACTGCGTCGGCAAGGCGGGCCAACCAATCGCCCATGTCCGCCAGTGTCGCAAGCGGCTCACCCGCACTTCCGCCATGCGCCGGCAAATCGACCGCGAGATACAGTCGCTCATGACTTTCAAGCGCCGGCAATACCGGATCCCAAATCGAATGATCCATGGCCGCGCCGTGCACCATCAAGACGGCGCCCCCTTCCGCAAAGGCGTCTTGCCGGAACATACGGCATTGGGTCTCATGGCCGTCGACGCTTAGGGGCATGCTTGGCGGGTCCATCGATTGATCCAGGGGCGGCGCGATACTGCCCGACCTTAGCCGCGCCCCGCCATGTGCTCAATGACCCGTGCCCGGCGAAATCCCAAAAAAAAGGCCGAGCCCCGAAGGGCTCGGCAAGAGACAGGGAGGTATCAAGTACCGTGGATCCGTGGGACCCACGTGAGGCACTTAAATGGCACAAGTGTGCTGCCCCTGTTATGCCTTCAAAGACCTAAGAAAGCGTTAACCATTGCCAGGATACATCCCAATTTCATCATAAATTTTAATGATTTGCGGCAAATCAGCGGTGCTGGGAAATGCTGCTTGCGCTAGCGCTTGAACACCGAATCCGCGGCCGCGCGGTGGCTTTCCTTGGCGGCAATCGCCGTTTCCGCCCGCGCGATTTCCGTCCTCAGCCCAGCGATATATTCCGTCAGCGCCTCGATCGACATGACGTCCAAATCCTTCAACTTGGGCCTCTTGGTCAACGGATCCAGATCATTGTCATCCATTTTTCCGCCCCTTTGCCACGGCTCGGCAAACCCGATCGCACGTAAGTTTGCAGAGATGAACGCAATCCCGCAACCCCGGCAGAATACGGCCAAACGCTGCAGTCCGCTGGATCCGCACAAGGTGATGGAACCGGGTGGCTATATCAGTAATATCGTCCTAAAATTCGATGGTGGCTGCGCAATTCGATCAGCCCTTGCGGTTGCCGTTCCGGCATCTCATATTAGCGGGAATGGCGTCGCTGCCTGACTAGGCGCGGGCGCGTTGCAGGATGCCCTGCTGCCCTAACCATTCCGGGGGAAATAATGAATAAGCCGCTGATGCCAAAGGCGACTGCTGTTTGGCTGGTCGAGAACACCGCACTCACCTTCGATCAGATTGCCGATTTTTGCGGCCTTCACATGCTCGAAGTGCAGGCGATCGCCGACGAGGAGGTCGCGATCGGCATGCAAGGTCTCGACCCGATCACTAACGGTCAGATCACAAAGGAAGAGATCGAACGGTGCGAAGCCGACCCCTCCGGGCGTCTCGCTGTCGCGGAATCCGACATTCCGCAGCCGTCCTCGCGAGGGGCCGGACCGCGCTACACCCCGCTGTCAAAACGGCAAGATAAGCCGGATGCGATCTCCTGGATGTTGCGTCATTATCCCGAATTGTCGGATGCGCAGCTCGGCCGCTTGATCGGCACCACCAAACCGACCATCGATGCGGTCCGGAACCGCACCCACTGGAATTCGCCGAATTTGCGACCGCGCAGTCCGGTTGAAATCGGCTTGTGCAAGCAGGAAGACCTCAACGCCGCGTTGGAGAAGGCGCAAAAAGCAGTAGCCCGACGGGCGGCCAAAGAAGGTAAGACCGCCGCAAAAGAAGCCGCCGCTGCCGCGCCGGAGCTAGCCCCGGTCATCGACGACGCGCCGCCGGCCGATCCGTTCGCGCCCTCGACCGAATAATCGCTCGGCCGGTCCGCGGCTAAGCCCGCGCGTATCCGACACCCTTCAGCGCTGTCTCGATCTCATCCAGGATTGCCGGATCGTCGATTGTCGCTGGCTGCCGGTACTCCTCGGCGTCGGCAATCTTTTGCATAGTGCCGCGGAGAATTTTTCCGGAACGGGTTTTCGGCAGGCGGTCGACGACGGTGGCGGTCCGAAACGCCGCCACCGGACCGATTTCCGCCCGGACCATTTTTACCGCCTCGTCGACGATATCTTCGTTATCCCGGGCGACACCCGCGTTGAGAACCAGAAATCCCAGCGGCAATTGTCCCTTCAACTGGTCGGCGACTCCGATAACCGCGCATTCAGCGACATCGGGGTGGGCCGCAAGAACCTCCTCGATCGCGCCGGTGGACAGCCGATGGCCCGCGACGTTTATCACGTCGTCGGTGCGGGTCATCACGAAAATATAGCCGTCCTCGTCGAGATAGCCGGCATCGCCCGATTTGTAGTAGCCGGGAAACTCCGCCATGTATGAGTCGATATAGCGCTGGTCGGCATTCCATAGTGTGGGGAAACAGGACGGCGGCAACGGCAGTTTGACGCAGATCGCCCCCATTTCGCCGCGCGGCAGTTCGCTGCCGTCAGTGTCCAAAATTCGAATGTCGTAGCCCGGCGCCGCCCGGGTCGGGGACCCCGGCTTGACCGGCAGCATTTCAATGCCAATGCAGTTAGCGCCGATCGACCAGCCGGTTTCGGTCTGCCACCAATGATCGATTACCGGCACCTTGAGCTGATCTTCCGCCCAATGCAGCGTGTCCGGGTCGGTCCGCTCCCCGGCCAGGAACAGGGTGCGAAAATGGCTCAGGTCGTAATTCTTGATCAGCTTGCCTTCCGGGTCTTCCCGCTTGATCGCGCGGAAGGCGGTCGGCGCCGTGAACATGGTGCAGACCTTATGCTCGGCAATGATCCGCCAGAAAACGCCCGCATCCGGCGTGCCGACAGGTTTGCCTTCGAAGATGATCGAGGTGCAGCCGTGGAACAACGGCGCATAGACGATGTAGGAATGCCCGACCACCCAGCCGACGTCGGACGCCGCCCAATACACTTCGCCCGGCTCGACGCCGTAGATGTTTTTCATCGACCATTTCAACGCGACGAGATGGCCGCCCGTGTCGCGGACGACGCCCTTGGGCTGCCCGGTGGTCCCGGAGGTGTAAAGGATGTACAGCGGATCGGTTGCCTCTACCGGCACGCAATCGGCGGGTTCCGCCGCCGCCATACTCTCGTGCCAGTCCACCTCGCGCCCCGCCGTCAGTTCATAGGGCTGCTGCTCGCGCTGCAGCACCACAATTTGATCGACCTTGAGCTTCGAGAGCTTGATCGCCTCGTTGACCATCGGCATGTATTCGATGACCCGGCCGGGTTCGATGCCGCAGGTCGCGGAGACGATCAGCTTGGCTTCGCTGTCCTCGATGCGGGTCGCCAATTCCTGCGGCGCGAACCCACCGAAGACAACGCAATGGACCGCGCCGATCCGGGCGCATCCCAGCATGGCAATCGCCGCCTCCGGCACCATCGGCATGTAGAGGATTACCCGGTCGCCATAGCCAACGCCGAGGGATTTCAAGACGCCAGCAAAACGCGCCACCTCATCCTGCAGTTCCGCATAGGTGATCTTGCGCTGCCCGCCGCCGGTGATCGGGCTGTCATGGATGAACGCCACCCGGTCGCCATGCCCCGCTTCCACATGCCGATCGACCGCGTTGTAACAGGTGTTTGTCGTTGCTCCGACGAACCACCGGTAAAACGGCGGCTTATCGTCGTCGAGGACTCGGTCCCATTTCTTGTACCAATGGACATCTTCGGCCGCCTCGGCCCAGAATCCTTCCCGATCGGATATTGAACGGTCGTAAACCGCATCAAATTTGCTGGACATGGCTAGCGCACCTCGCTCCACATTTTGTCACGCCGGGCCGGACCGCCGCATTTCGGTTCAACGACTGGGCGCGCACGCATTCTACGATTACAGGAACACCGAAGCCTTTGCAAAATGGCGGTCAGGTGGCACATTTTCGCTGCAACATATTGCAGGGCTCGCCCGCAAGGACAGGGTAATGACGACGACCCAATACGACACCGATCTCGACAAGAACGCCGCCAATTTCGTGCCACTGAGCCCACTCAGTTTCCTGCGGCGCGCGGCCGCCGTCTATCCCAACCGGTTGGCGGTCCAACACGGCGATTGGCGGATCAGCTGGTCGGACGCCTATGGCCGGGCTCGCCGGTTGGCAAGTGCGCTGCAACGGCGCGGCATCGGCAAGAACGACACCGTCGCCATGGTGGCGCCCAACGTGCCCGCCCTGCACGACGCGCATTTCGGCGTGCCGATGGCGGGCGCCGTCCTGAACCCGCTCAACACGCGCCTCGACCCGGACGCGATCGCCTTCATCCTCGATCACGGCGACGCCAAGGCGCTGATTACCGATCGCGAGTTGTCGCCGACCATCAAGGAAGCGCTTGGCCGATGCACGGTAAAGCCGCTGGTGATCGACATCGACGACCCGCTCGGCAAGGGCGGTGAGGCGCTGGGCGAACGCGACTACGAAGCGTTCCTCGAGGAAGGCGACCCCGGCTTCGAATGGTCCCTGCCGGAGAGCGAGTGGGATGCGATATCGCTAAACTACACGTCGGGCACAACCGGCAATCCGAAAGGCGTAGTCTATCATCACCGGGGTGCCTACCTGCTGGCGCTCGGCAATCTTCAATCCTGGAACATGCCGCTGCACGGGACCTACCTGTGGACTCTGCCGATGTTCCATTGCAACGGCTGGTGCTTCCCCTGGGCGCTCGCCGCCAATGCGGGAACCAGCGTCTGCCTCCGCCAGGTCGAGCCGGCGGCAATTTTCAAGGCGATCGAGCAGGATGGCGTGACCCATTTCTGCGGCGCGCCGGTGGTGCTCAACATGATCATCAATGCGGACCCGAAAGACCGGCGCCCGCTGCCGCGCA
>CAYYBI010000542.1:0-6557 GCA_964469835.1 uncultured Rhodospirillaceae bacterium | reverse complement strand
AAGGTTGTGCAGCAGAGCAGCATTGCCGCGACCGTCGGCCGGTTGATGGGTATTGAGACACGTTTGGCCGAGGGCTCGGTCCTCGGCGATGCATTGCTGTAGTGGGGGGTAAAATGTCTGCGGATATACAGACCGACGCTCCTAAGCCGCTGTTGACCGCGTTCCTTCGAACCGCATGGTTTCTGGGACGGGTTTGGCGCTTGCTGTTCGGGTTGTTGTTGTGCCTGGCTCCGGTCACGGCCGTTCTTGTCGTCGGTTGGAGCTACCGGCTGCAACAGCGGATGGTGCTGCGGCAGTGGTTCCTGCGACGCGCCACGGGCTCCGAGGACTCTCCGTCGGCGCACTTCAGCGCCTTCGTTCGCGAGGACGTGCGGCTGGCGGGTTTCGCGGACTGGCCGAACTGGATCATCGGCTGTGCCGGCCCGCGGCGCGGACACGTGGGCCGGCGTCAGCGGATTTTGAATTTCTTCGCCGATTTGTTCTGGAGGGCGAGCGGGTCGTTATGGATCAATCTCCGGCTCGGCATGCAGGCGCTGCTCACGGTATGGGCCGTGACGCTTCCTGTCGGTTTGCTATGGCTGCTGGCCTGGTGGAGCGGTTGGCAAAATTCATTCACCAAGGGCTATGAGCAAGCGTGGGTAGGGCCGGTTCTGGGTTTGTCGGCGATCGGTGTATTCGTGATTGTCATGATCTATGTCCCGATGGCACAGGCGCGCCATGCCGCCACGGGTAATTGGCGGATGTTTTTTCAACTGCGCGCGATCCGGCTTTTGATCGCCGAACGCAGGGCGGCCTATTTAGGGCTGACCGCATTGACCGCGGTATTCTGGGCGTTGCTGGGCGGTATGCGGGCACTGCCGATGCTGTTTCCGCATATCATTTCCGGTTTCGAGGATATGAGCCGCGCCCGTGCGTTGCAGGCGGCCGAGCCGTTCTACCTGCTGGCGACGGCGACGTGCTTTGCGGCAATTTCGGGGACCCGCGCCGTTGCCGCGCGGGTCTATGCGGGTGCGGTATTGAGTGCTCTGAGCGCCGGCCGCCTCACTTTGTCGGAATTGGCGCCGGCCGAGCGGGTGACATTGACTCGTTTGAACCTGGTGAACGGAGCAATCAACGGAAAACAGCGCTCAAACGGGCGTCTTCGCCGGTTGGGGCGCCGGGGAATGGAGGCGCTGGTCGTGATTGCCGTGCCTGCGATTTGGATCGCTGTTGCCGTCAGCATTTTTGTATCGCAGTTTTTGCATTACGATTGGGCGGGTTGGTTGAACCATCCGATAATTCATCTGCCCTGGCTGCACCGTCCCTGAGCGGAATTAGTTCTTTTAATCGGCCGCGTGTCATGCAGTATCCCGGCTTCCGTCGCGGTTGCCGCCGAGGCAACCTGCAAGAATGCAGTATGGAATGAGCTGGGCAATGCCTAGAAATTATATAGAGCGGATCCTGAAATCTAAGGTGTATGAAGTCGCGCGCGAAACGCCGCTCGACCCGATGCCGATCATGTCTCAGCGGCTCGGCAACACGGTATTGCTGAAACGCGAAGATCTGCAGCCGGTTTTTTCTTTTAAGTTGCGTGGCGCGCACAACAAGATCGCAAATTTGCCGCCTGAAGAACGGGAACGCGGCGTGATCTGCGCGTCGGCCGGCAATCATGCCCAGGGGGTCGCGCTTTCGGCCCGGCGTCTGTCGCTGCGGGCGGTGATTGTGATGCCCGAGACAACGCCTCGTATCAAGATCGACGCCGTGCGCCGTCTTGATGCGGAGATCGTGCTGCACGGCACGTCGGTGGATGATGCCCGGCGCCATGCGGAACAGCTCGGTGAGGCGCAAGGGCTAGCGTTTATCCATCCCTATGACGACCCGGATGTCATTGCCGGACAGGGGACGATCGCGATGGAGATCCTGCGCCAGCACGGCCAGGACATTCACGCCATTTTCGTGGCCGTTGGCGGCGGCGGCCTCATCGCGGGCATCGCCGCCTACGTCAAGGCGCTGTGGCCGGAAATCAAAATCATTGGTGTGGAACCGGACGACGCCGCCTGTATGCATGACGCGCTGAAGGCGGGCAAGCGTGTGACATTGGATCATGTGGGGCTGTTCGCCGATGGCGTTGCCGTCGCGCAAGTGGGCAAGGAGCCATTCCGCGTCGCCCGCCAATGTGTCGACGAAGTCATCCTGGTAAACACCGACGAAATATGTGCGGCGATCAAGGACATCTATGATGAAACCCGATCCATTGCGGAGCCGGCTGGCGCTCTCGGCGTGGCGGGTCTCAAGGCCTATGTCGCGCGCGAGGGCATTTCTGAGGAAACCCTGGTCGCATTGGATTGCGGCGCCAACGTCAATTTCGATCGGCTGCGGCACATTGCCGAGCGGGCGGAAATCGGTGAGCACCGCGAAGCGCTCCTGGCCGTCACGATACCGGAACAGGCGGGCAGTTTTCGGCAGTTCTGCCAGATCATCGGCGCGCGATCCGTAACGGAATTCAACTACCGCTATTCGGATGCCGACGCCGCGTACATCTTTGTTGGCATCGAATTGCGCAACGGCGAACAGGATAAGACGGACCTGGTCGATCATCTGACTGCCCATGACTATTCGGTGCTGGACATGACCGACAATGAACTGGCGAAGGGACATGTCCGCTACATGGTCGGCGGACGGGCGCAGGCGTTGCCCGATGAGAAGCTATACCGGTTCGAATTCCCCGAACGGCCGGGCGCTTTGCTCAATTTTCTGGATCATATGCGGCATGGTTGGAATATCAGCCTGTTCCACTACCGCAATCACGGGAATGCCTTCGGCCGCGTTTTGGTGGGCATGCAGGTGCCGGCCGCGGAGCATGCGGAACTCACGGCGTTTCTCACGGATATCGGCTATCCCTCGGTCGAGGAGACCGGAAATCCTGCCTACGGGCTCTTTCTTAAATAGTCGGCTGCATTCAAGCGCGATTTGATTCCTGTTGGATACGTTGCTCGAGCGCGCGGCTCGGCTGCCCATCGACGGGAAGTTTTTTGCGCGATTGATATTTACGGATAGCTTGAAATGTTTTTTGGCCCATCACGCCGTCCACCGGTCCGGGGTTGTAGCCCAGCTGGGCCAGCCCGCCTTGAATGTTTCGGACAAGGCCCGTGTCGCGCGCGTCGTGGGAGGCCGAACTCCATTTCCACACCGGTTTGCCGAGGTTGATTTGGTCTTTTCGGGTCAGAGCACCGGTAAGGCCGCCGGCGCCGGCGCCGATCAATGCGCCTTGCAAAACGGACAATCCCGTTACCGCGCCAAGTACGGCGCCGGCGCTGGCGCCTATTCCGGCACCCGTTACCGAGCGCTCGCCCGGTGTTGATCCGCAACCGGCCACAAGCAAAGTCCCGGCGATTGCAAGAAATACAAAACGAATCATCTTCCTCTCCTGTCTTGCAATGGTTGCTGCCGTCATACCGGAGTCAGAAATGTTCGGACGAGCGGTATGAATTGGTTTTCCTTATGAACCGCAAGCGGTAACATCGAATTGGGGCATAATCACGGCAATGAACTGACATTGAGCCGATCATCGCGATATACGTAATGAATCTGAGTTGCCCATGATCTCCTATCCGGTCGAAGTATTCCACGACGCCAATGGCGCCGTCCGGGTGACCGCGCCGCATTTTCCGGAATTGAATGTCTCGGGAAATTCCGAGCAGGACGCGTTAATGCACGCACGGTTCGCGTTGGAGGAAATAATCGGTGGACGGATCGGCAATCAGCAGGTGGTCCCCGTACCGATCAAGGCATCGCCCGGGCTCACGAATTTGGAGCTGCCCGAACATATCGCGGGCGTTCTGGAAAAATACTGGCGTTACAATATGGGCCGGTTTGCGCCTGATGTGCCAATGGAGTGCGAGAAATAAAACGCTGTGCGGGCGGCTCCGGAATTCGTGGCGGGGAATTTTACGACCCGGTTAGTCCCGCGCCACCGCCGAAAGCGGCTCTATGTCGGTAGGACCGGACTCCGCAAGTTTCCGGCTGCAATGGTCCAAATGTTTTGCCGCGACGCTATCATCCGGATAGTCGGCGAGGAACTGTTGCAGCGCGTCCCTGGCTGCGCGCCAATTACCCTGAGAAAAATCCTGGTAAATCGGCGCCCATCGACGACAAAGCGTTCGTTGCTCTGCGCTGGCGAGGATTTTCTTGGGACCTTCTAGGGCGGCGCAGAGTTCGTAGACTTGGACCGGTATGCTAATTCCCTTGACCCGGGCGACATCGATAGGCCGGAACAGACAGGCATTTTGTTCCAAGCGATAGACGGGTTCGCTGACCAGCAGTTCCGTGCCGTACACTTTGTTCAGCCCTTCCAGCCGCGCCGCTAGATTCACCGATGCACCGAGCGCGGTGTAGTCCATGCGGTCGGCCGACCCGATATTGCCGACAACTGTTTCCCCGGTGTGCAATCCGAAACGCGTTCGCATGATCGGTTGACCCTCGGCCGCCCACTCTGCGTTTAATTCGGCGCTTCGAACTTTGCACAACAGCATTGTTCGGCAGGCATTGGCGACATGGTTGGGGTCATCCAATGGCGCATTCCAAAACGCCATGATCGCATCGCCGATGAACTTGTCGATTGAACCCTGATTGTCCAGAACGATTTCTCCAAGCGCCTGGAAATACCGCGTCGTCTTCAGCATCAACTCTTCCGGCGACATCCGTTCGGACATGTCGGTGAAATTGGCGACATCGGTAAACATGATTGACAGTTGGCGTCGCTCGCCGCCGAGCTGTTGTTGATTGCCCGATTGAATGAGCTGTTCAACGAGCGCTTTCGGAACATAGTGGGCGAAGGTTTCTATCGCGTTTCGCATCGTGGCGACCGAGTTGGACAGTTCGTGGATCTCGGTTACCCGAGACACGACATCCTGCGAATTGTCGAATTCGAAATTGCGAATCTTCTTTGTCTCGTCAACGATCTCCCGTATCGGGCGCGCGATCCATTCCGAGACCCAGGCGATTATTGGAATTGAAAGGAGCAGAGGGATTAGCGAGAACAGAAGGCTCCGCATCCTGTGGGCGGCGATGGGGCCGATAAAGTCATCCACGGGAACCACAATCGCGACGCGCTTGGTCGATCCGACAGTGTTCTGCAGGGTCGATACGCTGGCAATATGATCTTCGCCATTTACCGAATACACCAAGCGACCGTCCGCCTGGCCATCAAATCGGCGTATGGCTTCGGTAATCTCGGGCAACTTGAGTTCCGGAATTTTCACGGGCCGAAGCACCACCTTTGTGCCTTTGACCGCTTTCATCACGGTTTTGTCCACGTCGGGATAGGCAATCAGTTCGTCACGATGATTGTAAATCAGCACGCGGCCGGACATTCCGACCTTCTGTGACTGTAAGAACGACGATAGCCGGGAGAGCGTGATGTCCACCGCCATGACCGCGTCAGGTTGGACGTGGATCTTGTGTGAAACCGTAATGCCGGGCGCCATGAGGCTGGAGAAAATATAGGCGTCCGTCATCGACGTGCTAGTATTTCCGAGCGCGGATTTATACCAGGGCCGACCCCGGGGATCGTAGGTCGCCTCGGTGGGTGGTAGGATTTTGACGACTTTCCGGTTGGCGTCGAGAAAGCGCCAAGTCTGAACTCTCTTTCCGTCGTCCCCTTTTAGAATGAGCCGAACGCCGTACCGGGCATTTTCCGGCACCAGGAGCCGTTCGCGCGTTACCGGGTCCACATCCGTAAAATTCACCGTTTGAAAAAAGTCGCCATTACCATAGCCGATAAACAATCCGTAGAGCTGGTTGTAGGAGTCGAGTGCGTCGAGAAAATACCGCACAGTCGGATGCTCGGTATCACGGGGACGCGTCGTCACGCCGGGCAAACCGGAGGTGAGACGCACCAGGGTGATCGGATTCTGGATAAAGTTCTCGGTCCGCTCCAGGACCTTTTCGCTCACGTTACGGAGCAGTGAATCGGCCGCCTCCAGGGCGAGCTCCGAATTCGTCCGGTAGTTGTACCAGATCAGCCCGCCTGCAAGCATGAGGAATATGGCGATGAAAATCGCTATAATATTGAAGTGTAATGGGGCCTTGAGCAGTAAACTGCGATAGGTCGCCGTTGCTTTTATCATCGCGGCCCGATCCCTGTACCGGCCTGAATATGTCTTTTCCCGGCACTCTGTGGGCCGGATTTTTGGCATCCTCGCACAAATTCAACGATTTCCGCAATCTACATGGCGATGCGTCCCGAGTGAGCCATCACGTGCCGGTGGCGCCCGCCGCGGCATTTCTTTCGGCCAAGCCGACAGGTTAGCACTTTCGGAACTGTCGTTTTGGCTGGAAAACGCAGGCGTTTGGAGGCACATTCGGCCATGCTGGGAGTGGATACCGGCAAACCATTGATTTATTTTGGTCAATTTGTTGAGCAGGTTGGGTAAGCGGCACCGATGGCATCGAAAGACACAGAAAACGGCGCCACTGATTCGGAGGCCCTGCAATTTACCGACGGCTTTCCGGCGGTATCGCATACGGCTTGGCAGGAAATGGTGGTGCGGCTGATCGGCGGCGACGAGGATCGCCTG
>CAYYBI010000541.1:0-7005 GCA_964469835.1 uncultured Rhodospirillaceae bacterium | reverse complement strand
TGATGCACGCCGAGCACGCCGAAATCCACCTGGCCGCCAAGCAGCGCGGCTTTGGTCGGGGCTCCACCCTTGAACGGTACGTCCTGGACCTTATCGATGAGATCGTTCTTGATGAGCCAGGCGACGCCCGAAAGATTTGTCACGGCGCCGCGCCCCGGGTGGCCCCAGCGCAACTTCTTGCCTTTGGCGTGGGCCGCTCTGATCGCTTTGGCGAGTTCCTTCGGCGTTTTGTAACCTTTGGATTTCGGGGACATCAATAGCATGTTGATGCTGCCGATTTGCGAAATCGGCCGGAAATCCCGGAACCATTCCACGCCACGGTCTTTTAACATCGTTGCAAGCACGCCGCTGCCGGTCGAAAAGAACTGCATCGTGTAACCGTCAGGCTTCGACTTCGCCGTGTACTTCATCGACGGGACCTGGGCGCCGCCCGCCTTGTTCACGATGATAAGCGGTTGATTGTTGATAAGCGGCGGAATCACGCTTGCCAGGATGCGGGCGTACGTGTCGGTGCCGCCGCCGGCACCGAATCCGACGATGACGGTAATCGGCTTCTTGGGCCATTCGGACGCTTCATCGGCCATGGCGGTCGCGGCGAGAATTGTACCGGAAACGAAGGCAGCCGTTGTCGCCGTCATGAGAATTTTGGAAAGTTTCATAGTATGTCTCCCTGAATAGATTATATAATTTCCCCCAATCGTCTGATGCGATTGATTTAAGGACGTCTCAGTTCGAGTTGACCGACACCCTTTTTTGCAAGTAATTTTTTTAAGTCGGTCGTAAATTTATCTGCGTCACCGCACTTGGTGCGTGTGAAAGCATAAAGAACATTCATCCCGATTATCTTGTTTCCCGTGATAGAAACCGGGATTTCCAGGATAGAATCCGCTACTAGCCAAAAAACGGTAACATATTCAATTGTCGAAGGCGATACAGGTCGTGATCGACTCTTCCTGGCAAACACTCCTCGTTTCGCTTGTGAACAATGCCACCTCCGGCACGACGCCAATCACGCTCCTTGACGCTTGACGTTTCTGGTATCGCCGCCGAAAAAATTGGCGGCTATTCGCGGGATATTCCGGCGAATAAATTCGGCAGCATAAATTGCTCCAGATCCCGCCATGTGGTTCAACGGAAAGATTTAGGCCAGCAACGAAATATCGGCCTCCGCTCGCGATTGATCAACGCTCTCGATAGGGACCGAACGCACCGAATTTTACGGAACCGGCAAGCGTGATAGAGTTTTGGGAAACCTCTTGATAGGGAATGGATGAGACGATGGAAGTCATCCCGACAGGCAGCGCGCTCGGCGCGGAAATTACCGGCATCGATTTATCGCGGGACGTTTCGGACGCGGACCGCGACTTTATTTTCAATACCTATATCGACAATTCGGTCCTGTTGTTTCGGGGCCAGTCGCTCAGCTTCGATGATCTGCTGCGGCTCCGCGAAGTGTTTGGGCCTCCCGGTCTGTCGGCAAACCAGTTGTTGGGTTTTGGGCGCAAGGACTATTACCCGGACGAGGTGCCGGACGACATTACCATCATCTCCAACATTATCGACGAAGGCGGCATACAGCGCGGCGCGCTCGGAGACGGCGAAGCCTTTTGGCACACCGACAGCTCGTTTACCGAAGTGCCGATTTCGGCGAGCTTGCTGCACGCAATCGAAGTCACCGATCACGGCGGCGAAACCGCCTTCCTCAATATGTACCAGGCCTACGACGAAATGCCGGACGAGCTCGCCGCCGAGATCGAGGGACGATACGCCAACCACTCCAAGGTGCACAACTCGAACGGGACGAGGCGTCCGGAATATGAGGAAGTGACCGATCCGTCAAAGGCGCCGGGCGTGAAACATCCAATGGTGCGGACCCATCCCGCGTCGGACCGGAAATGCCTCTATCTCGGCCGCCGCCTCAACTCCTACATCTTCGATCTCCCGCTCGACGAAAGCGAAGAACTGCTCGACCGGGTTTGGGCGCATACCTGCCGCGACAAATATGTTTGGGAGCATAAATGGGCGGTCGGCGATTTGCTGGTCTGGGACAATCGCTGCACCATGCACCACCGCAACGCCTTCCCATCGGACGCGCGGCGCCTCATGCACAAGTCGATCACCGCAGGTGAGCCGGTCGTCTAACCCGCCCGATCAATCGGGTTTTCACAACCGGTAAAGCGGGAGATTTCCGATGAAAGCGATGGTGTTGCGGGCCCCCAGGGAACCCTTCGTGCTGGAGGACCGGCCCGATCCGACACCCGGGCCCGGGGAAGCTGTCGCCCGCGTACTGGCCTGCGGCTCGGGCCTGACCATCCAACATGTCCGGGCCGGCCGCACAGGAGCAAACTTCCCGATCATTATCGGCCATGAAATCACCGGCGAAATCGTTGCCGTCGGCCCCCGGACCGAAGCCTTGCCGGTCATCGAACCGCTCCGGGAAGGTGATCCGGTGACCTGCTGGTTCTATCTGATCGAGGGCGAGGATCGCTGGACCCGGTCGGACCGGCCGACCATTTCGACAAAGATTTTCGGCCATGTGGGGCGGCAGATCGACGGCGGCTACGCCGAATACATCAAGCTGCCGGTGCAGAACTTCATCAAACTGCCCGAAGCGCTGGATTGGCGCGGCCACCCCGCCGAGGCAGGGGTGATCTGCGACGCCATCGCCACGCCCTACAAGGTGCTTCGGCGCGGCCGTATCGGACCGCAGGACACGGTGGCGGTGTTCGGCGCCGGCGGCGGCGTCGGGCTGCATCAGGTCATGATGTGCAAATGGGCGCACGCGCGCGTGATCGCCGTGGAGGTCGCATCGCATAAATTCGAGGCGTGCCGCGACGCCGGCGCCGACGCGGTGGTCGATGCCGGCTCCGAGAACGTGGTCGACGCGATCCACGAACTGACCAAAGGCGCGGGCGTGGATGTGTCGATCGACTACGTCTCGTCCACCCAGACGCTGGAGCAGGGCGTGGCGGCGCTCGGGATCGGTGGCCGGCTGGTCACGCTCGGCGGTTCCGCCGGCAAACCCTTCACGGTCAGCGCCCAGGTCATGCTCCGAAAGGAGCTCGAATTGCTCGGCAGCCGGTATTGCACCCGCCAGGAAGTCATCGATTCACTGGACCTGGTGGCGCGCGGCGAGGTTCGCCCGATCGTTACCGAAACCTATCCGCTCGAAGAAGCGGAGCACGTGCATCAACGGCTGGAGCAGGGTCTGGTAACCGGTCGCGCCGCGCTGATGATCGGCGCATGAGGCCGGGCGGCCCCGTTCGGTCAGAAATTCCACAATGGAGAAAAAAATGCCGCTGCCTGAATACGAGGTGTTTGCGATCAAATACGGCGACCGCGTCGGCGAACGGGGCAAAATCTTCGTCCATGGCGATCCACACGACGCGCCGCTGTCGATGGACTATTTCGTCTGGGTGATCCGTAACGCGGACCGCACGGTCGTGCTCGATATCGGCTTCAACAAGGCCGAAGGCGAGAAGCGCGGCCGGACCTTTCATCGCTGTCCGACCGAGGGCATGAAACTGATCGGCGTCGACGCCAACGCGGTCAAGGACGTCATTATTTCCCACATGCACTACGATCATGTGGGAAATCTCGATCTGTTCCCCAAGGCGAAATTTCATATCCAGGATGAGGAAATGGCCTACGTCACCGGCCGGGCGATGACGCACAAGCCGCTGCGCCACTCCTACGTGCTCGACGAGGTCAAGCAAATGGTCGCCGCAATCTACGGCGACAGGGTCGTTTTTCACGACGGCGACGAAGAGGTTTTCCCCGGGATTTCAGTGCACCACATACCGGGCCATACCCGGGGCATGCAGTCCGTCCGGGTGCACACGAAGCGAGGGTGGGTCGTGCTGGCGGCCGACGCAGCGCACTACTATGAGAGCATCACGGACGGTTCTCCGTTCCTGACCCACGAGAACATGTTTCAGATGCTCGAAGGCTTCCGCCGACTGCGCAAGCTCGCGCCGAGCGACGACCACATCGTGCCGGGACATGATCCCGATGTGCTGAACCGCTACGCCGCGCCATCGCCCGATCTCGAAGACATCGTGGTGCGATTGGACGAACCGCCGAAAAGCTGACCGGAATTGGAAACGATGAGCGGACAGCCGGATAAACGAAGCATGCCGTTCAGCAAATCAATTCAACGAGCAATCCGTACACAGTGTAAAAGCATCTATGCCTGATAGCCCAACCGTGTTTCTCGCCGGACGCATGTCCGTCCCTTGGAAGGAATGGCTTCAAGAACGTCTCACGACGAACTGGAATATCACCACCTGGTCCGAAGACGAGGATTTCGAGCGATTCGCCGAGCTAGCGCCCCGCGCCGACGCCATCGTCGGCGGGCGAATCACGGGTGATTGGCCGGCGGTGCCGAACCTCAAACTGTATCAAATCCCCTTTACCGGCTTCGATTGGCTCAATCCGCAAGACGTGCCGAGAGGCTGCACGGTGTGCAACGCCTTCGAACATGAAATCGCAATCGCCGAATATGTCATGGCGGCCTTGCTGGATTGGGAGATCGGCCTCAGCGAATCCAACCGCCGGTTTCGGACACTTGGCTGGGAGCGGCGAACGCCCGGTATCGGGTCGAACCACGGGGAAGTCTATGGCAAAACACTTGGCATCGTCGGCTACGGCCATATCGGGCGCGAAACCGCAGCGCGTGCGGACGCCTTCGGTATGCGGACGATCGCGGTCACCCGAACCGCACGAACGACGCCGGCGCCGCTCAACCGTCTGCAGACCATGGACGGCTTGGATGACCTCCTGGGCGAGAGCGACTACGTGCTACTAGCGCTGCCGCTCACGCCTGAAACGCGGGGGCTCATTGACGATGACCGCATCGCACGGATGAAACCGGATGGCGTTCTGGTCAATGTGGGCCGCGGGCCGGTGGTCGATGAGGAAGCGCTCTACCGGTCGCTGGCGGAGAAACGAATCGGCGGCGCGATCATCGATGTCTGGTATGCCTATCCCACGCCCGAGGAGCCCGATCGGCCACCGTCGAAATTTCCCTTCCAGGAATTGGAGAATGTGATCATGACGCCGCATAACAGCGCCCGCTCGGGTGCCGCGCGGCTTCGACGATGGGGCGCAGTCGTCCGCAATCTCGATCATTTGGCGAAAGGCGAGACATTGGAAAATATTTGTTTTAGGGGAACCGGCTAGAAAGCCCCTTCGGACATCGCCAGCAGGCGGAATCGATCCCTCCACCGGGTCGGTACCGAATTCGTCCCGCTCCGGACCATTGACCTTCCCGGCAACACCGCCAAGATGACAGGGCGAACAGCCAAGGACCCGAAGCCGAATGACACCCGACACGCCGAAGACAATTCGCAGAGACGCGTATCTCCCGCCCGCCCATACCATCGGGTCCGTAACGCTTGCGGTCGACCTCGGCGAGGAGGCTACGCGGGTTCACAGCCGGCTCTCGGTGCGGCGCGGACAAGAGGATGGCGACGCGGCCGCACCGCTGGTCCTCGATGGCGAAGGGCTCGAACTCGTATCGATCATGTTGGACGGGGCACCACTCGCGGAAGACGCCTACACGCTGACAGATACGTCCCTGACCGTGCACGCGTCGCCGGAGCACTTCACGCTGGAAACAGAGGCGGTGATTCATCCGGAAACGAACACCGCGCTCGAGGGGCTGTACAAATCGAGCGGCAATTTCTGTACGCAATGCGAGGCCGAAGGCTTCCGTCGCATCACCTGGTATCTCGACCGGCCGGACGTCATGGCGGTCTTCGACACACGCATTTCCGCCGACAAGGCGCTCTATCCGGTGCTGCTGTCCAACGGCAACAGGACCGGCGGCGGCGACTTGGCCGACGGGCGGCATTTCGCCGAATGGCACGACCCTTTTCCGAAGCCCAGCTACCTGTTCGCATTGGTCGCGGGCGACCTCGGCTGCGTCGAGGACACTTTCACCACCGCATCGGGCCGCGCCGTTGCCTTGCGCATTTATGTCGAGCCCGGCAAGGAAGACCGCTGTGGTCACGCCATGGACTCCTTGAAGAAGGCCATGCGCTGGGACGAGGAGGTGTTCGGCCTCGAATACGATCTCGATATCTACATGATCGTCGCGGTCAGCGACTTCAACATGGGCGCGATGGAGAACAAGGGGCTCAACGTCTTCAACGACAAATACATCCTGGCCGATCCGGAAACCGCGACCGACACCGACTACGCCAATATAGAAGCGATCATCGCCCATGAATATTTCCACAACTGGACCGGCAACCGGGTGACCTGCCGCGACTGGTTCCAGCTCAGCCTCAAGGAAGGGCTGACCGTGTTCCGCGACCAGCAATTTTCGGCCGACATGCGCTCGGCCGCGGTCGAGCGGATCCATCAGGTACGGGCCCTGCGGGCGCGGCAGTTTCCGGAAGACGCCGGTCCACTCGCCCATCCGATCCGGCCCGATTCCTATATTGAAATCAACAATTTCTACACGGCAACCGTCTACGAGAAGGGCGCGGAAGTGATCCGCATGATGCACACGCTGCTGGGCAAGGACGGGTTCCGGCGCGGTATGGATCTGTATTTCGAGCGCCATGACGGCCAGGCCGTCACCTGCGAGGATTTCGTCACGGCGATGGAGGATGCGGCGGGCACCGACCTGCGCCAGTTCCGCCGGTGGTACAGCCAGGCGGGCACACCCGAAGTCGCGGTCACGGGAACCTATGACGCGGCGGCCAAGACCTTCGAGATGGCGATCACGCAACGCAGCGCGCCGACGCCCGGCCAACCGGTGAAGGAGCCGCTGCATGTTCCGATTGCGGTTGGATTGCTTGACGATACCGGCGCGCGCCTGGCACTACGGCTCGATAGCGGCAGCGACGGCAACGCGGCCGGCACCACGGCCCTTCTCAATCTGACCAAGACGAAACAGGTCTTCCGATTTCTCGACCTGCCGGCCGAACCGGTTCCCTCGGTGCTGCGCGGGTTTTCGGCGCCGGTGAGGCTGTCACTCGACCTGACGACCGATGC
>CAYYBI010000540.1:0-3685 GCA_964469835.1 uncultured Rhodospirillaceae bacterium | reverse complement strand
GACCACGGGCGCCGCATCAGCCACCGGGCGGGCGCGGCGGCTCGCATCTTCCTCGGCCTTGGCACGGGTGCCATCATCCGCCTTGCGGCGCAATTCCTCGTCGGCCCGGCGAAGCTCTTCGGCCTCCGAGCGTTTCCTCGCGGCTTCGGCTTCGGCAAGTTGCTGGCGCTCGATTTCGAGTTGGTTGATCCGCTGGCGTTCGTCATCTGCCGATGCAGATTGAAGGGCCTGGACCCGCGCTTTGCGTTCCTGCTCGGTAAGGTTGCCGCCGTCGTCGATCGCAGGGGGCATATCCAGTGACGGCATCTTGGCCGTGGGCACGACGTGCATTTTGCCGCCGGCGTCACGCTCGAAGGTGCGCTTCTTCCGCTTTTCCACCATGACCGATTTGGTTCGCCCATGGCTGAAGCTCTGACGCACCTGACCGGTTTCAACCGTCTTATTCAGCTCCAGCCGGCCCGGTCGGCTCAGCGTCAGTTTATTGTCTTCCTCGTTCTTTTGCGTCATTACGCCCTCATTCGGCAATTTTCAGCCGGAATTTCGCAAGCCGCGCCGATTCGGCCTGCACCTTTTTCGCCAGCCGGCCCGCGGCAATCGCCGCATGAACCGCCTGTTCGCGCCCGAAGGCCCGTCCCAACTCGAACCTGTCGAGCGTATCAACAATCGGCAAGCCTTCACCGATCCAGCGTATTTTTTCCCGCCCGTCCTTCGCACCGTCCGCAGCGGCCAACAACAGACCGGCCTCGCCGCCCGTGACAAAACTGCGTACTTTATCGTATCCCGCGACGGCTGCGCCGCCCCGCCGCGATAAGCCTATCAAATCGATACAGCGCCGCACCAACAAGGCCTCGACCCGATCGGAAAGGTCCGCTGCAATCTCCACACGGGTCTTGGCCGCGCGGGCAAAAAGCTTTTTGCGGCACGCGAAATCGACCCGATCCCGTGCGGCCGTCACCCAAATACCCCGTCCAGGCAAGTCGCCCACCACATCCGGAACAATCTGCGCATCCGGCCCAACGACGAACCGAATCAGGCTATCGACCTCGGCGACCTCACCCGAGGCGATGCAGCGCCTCTGCGTGAATGCCATCGGCGGTTCGGCATCAACTTCAATTTTGGGTCCGACGTGCAACATTCAACCCTTCCGACAATCAACTTTCCTGCACCGCGGCCGCTTCGACATCCTGCTCCTCGGATTCGGCCGCCGCCGCTTTCGCGGCCGCCTCGGCGAGCTCCTCCTCGGTAAACCATCCGGCAGCAACGCGCGCCCTCATGATGAGGTCGTTCGCATCCTCCGCCGCCATCCCGGCTTCCCGGAGAATTCCCTCTTGCGGATCGATGAGTTCATCCGCAGCCAAATCAGCGAAATCTTCAAGGCTTTTGACACCGCTCTCGGCCAGGGTCACCAGCATTTCCGGCGAAACCGGCTCGAATGCAATCAAATCGTCCTGGGCGCCAAGCTCGCGCCCTTTCTCAATGAGCCGTTCGTTTTCCGCCTCCAGGAAGGTCCGCGCCCGGCGCTGCAGCTCCTCGGCAATTTCTTCCTCGAAACCCTCTATGGTCGCAAGCTCCTCGACCGGAACGAAGGCAACTTCCTCGACACTGGTGAAGCCTTCCGTCACCAACAAATGGGCGATCACGTCTTCCACATCCAGGGCTGCGACAAAGGTTTCGCTGCGCGTCTTGAATTCAGCCTGCCGCCGTTCCGATTCTTCCTGCTCGGTCAGAATGTCGATTTCCCAACCGGTCAGCATCGAGGCAAGCCGGACGTTCTGGCCGCGCCGGCCAATCGCGAGGCTGAGCTGCTCGTCGGGAACCACCACTTCGATTTTATTGGCATCTTCGTCGAGCACCACCTTGGCCACTTCCGCCGGCGCCAATGCATTGACGACGAAGGTCGCCGGGTCGGGCGACCAGGGAATGATGTCGATTTTTTCACCCTGCAGTTCGGCGACCACCGCCTGTACCCGGCTGCCGCGCATACCGACGCAGGCACCGACCGGGTCAATACTGGAATCGCTCGAAATCACCGCAATCTTGGCCCGGCTGCCGGGGTCGCGGGCGACCGCCCGGATCTCAATGATGCCGTCATAGATTTCGGGCACTTCCTGGCTAAACAATTTCGCCATGAACTGTGGATGCGATCGGGAAAGGAAGATCTGCGGTCCGCGTTGTTCGCGGCGAACGTCATAAATATAGGCGCGAATTCTGTCGTTGCGCCGGAAATTCTCGCGCGGCAGAAGCTCCTCGCGGCGCACCACCGCTTCGCCCCGGCCGAGATCGACCGTGACATTGCCGAACTCGACGCGCTTTGCGATACCGTTGACGATTTCGCCGACCCGGTCCTTGAATTCCTCATATTGCCGCTCGCGCTCGGCTTCGCGGACTTTTTGCACGATGACCTGCTTGGCGGTCTGGGCGGCGATGCGGCCAAAGTCGATCGGCGGCAAGGGATCCACCAGAAATTCGCCGATTTGCGCGTCCGCCTTGAGCCGCTGCGCTTCCGGAAGGGTCAGCTGCGTTGCTTCGTTCTCGACTTGCTCGGACACTTCCATATAACGCGCCAGACGGATTTCACCGCTCTTGCGGTCGATTTCCGCGCGAATATCGTTCTCGTGGCCGTATTTGGAACGCCCCGCTTTCTGTATCGCCTGTTCCATCGCTTCGAGCACCTGATCGCGGTCGATCCCTTTTTCACGGGCGACCGTATCGGCGACCGTCAGGAGTTCGGTTCTCGGAAAAACCGAGGCGTCGGTGGTTTCCATCGTATCCATTATTCCCTACCTCATTCTTGACCGCGGAGACCGGCCTGCCTGGCGCCCCTTCGGCCGCCATGTCTCCCACGGGACTATTCCGACGACGCCCCCCCGGACGCCGCAAGAAGCTCATCGGTAATAATCAGTTTCGCCTTCGCGATCTCTTCAACAGGCAGCGCGACGCTTTCCCCATCGGTTTCGAGCCGCACCAGCCCATCTTCAATACCCTGCAGCCGACCGCGAAACCGCCGCCGTCCGTCGATCATCGAGCGTAACTCGATGCGCGCGACATGCCCGGAAAATCTCTCGAAATCCCGCGGGCGCGTCAGCGGCCGGTCGATCCCCGGCGAACTCACCTCCAATACATAAGAACCTTCGATTGGGTCCTCCGCATCGAGAAGAGCCGAAACCATATGGCTGATCGCCGCACAATCTTCCACTGTCATCGCAGCGTTGTCGTGACGTTCCGCCATGACCTGCAATTGCCGTCTATGCCCGTCACCCGACAGCTGGACCCGAACGAGGTCGTAGCCCATGCCCTCAAGAGCCGGCGCAATCATGTTATCAACCCGATCCGTAGGGTCCATTCGTCACCACCGGTCCGGATTTCGGCGACCCCGAACTAAAAAGGGCGGGCCATTGGCCCACCCAACACTATCAGCCAGGAAATCGACTGTATGGGTACACATGCGATTATTTAAGCGCTTTCGCCCCGCGCGACAAGGCCTTTCTGCGGTTTGCCGTCACGCGGCGGCCGCGAACGGAAGGTCACGATTCGCCCGATTCCGGCGCCAACCGATCGCACCGCACGAACCGCAGATAGACGCACTCCTCGCCGCGGGCAAGCGCCTTTTCTTCATACCGGGTCTGCGGCGAGGAGTGCGTCTATCTGCGGTTCGTGCGGTGCGATCGGTATGAAGAAAAGGCGC
>CAYYBI010000539.1:0-4350 GCA_964469835.1 uncultured Rhodospirillaceae bacterium | reverse complement strand
GACGTGCCCATGTTGCCGAGCGCGAGCTGCAGGATGCAATACGCGCGCGTGTTGTTGTTGCCGTTGGTGTGCTGGGTGCCGCCCATGCACCAGATCACGGTGCCGGGGCGGTTGTTCGCCATCTGGCGCGCCACCCGCTTGAGCTGCGAACCCGGAACGCCGGTGACCCGCTCGGTCTCCTTCGGGTTCCACTTCTTCACCTCCTGCTTGATCTGGTCCATGCCCCAGACGCGCTGACGGATGAATTGCTTATCTTCCCATCCGTTTTCGAAGATGTGATAGAGGAGGCCCCAAATCAGCGCGACATCAGTACCCGACCGGAAGCGGACAAATTCGTCCGCATGGGCGGCGGTCCGCGTATAGCGCGGATCGCAGACGATCAGCGGCGCGTTGTTCTGCTCCTTCGCCTTGAGCAGATGGAGCAACGACACCGGATGCGCTTCCGCAGGATTGCCGCCGATCACGAAGATCGCCCGGCTCTTATGGATGTCGTTGTAGCTGTTCGTCATCGCGCCGTAGCCCCAGGTATTGGCCACGCCCGCGACGGTCGTCGAATGGCAGATACGCGCCTGATGGTCGCCGTTGTTCGACCCCCAGAAAGCGTAGAATTTACGGAACAGGTACGCTTGTTCGTTGCTGTGCTTCGCCGATCCGAGCCAGTAGACCGAATCCGGTCCGGATTCCGACTTCTTGTAGATGTCGATCATCTTGTCGCCGATTTCGTTGATCGCCTGATCCCAGCCGATCTTCTTCCACTTTCCGCCTTCCATCTTCATCGGATATTTCAGGCGGCGTTCGCCATGCGCGTGCTCGCGAACCGCGGCGCCTTTCGCGCAATGCCCACCGAGGTTGAAGGGGCTGTCGAAGCCCGGCTCCTGGCCGACCCAGGTCCCGTTCTGCACCTCGGCCATCACCGTGCAGCCGACGGAGCAATGCGTGCAAACCGATTTGACCGTTTTCAACTCGCCGGCGGCGTCGGCCATCTTGGCCGCATCGGCCTTCTTGACCATTCCCCCAGCCAAAGTCGACGCGGCGGCGATGCCACCCGCGGCAAGACCCGAATGACGCAAAAAGCTGCGTCGATCGATTGCACTACCGGTCAATCCGGTCAGCGCCCTCGACAAACGGGGGCCATTCGCAACCCCATTCGTCTTTTTTCTAAGCATTGGAATTCCCTTTCCCTACGCTTGATTCAGTCTTAGTCCCGCAACAACTCTCCCCGATCCTAGAATCGGGCGAGTTCGTAGACCTTCTTGACGTGTTCGGTTTCCCGATAGTCAGAGCCCGTGTCGGGCGACGCCGCTTTCGCTTCGCGCGGAACGCCGCCAGCCAATGCCGCTGCGCCGGCTAGGGTTCCCAAGCCCGTAAGTTTCAGGAACTCCCGACGTCGAGACTGTTTGGCCTCGTCTTGTTTGCTCATCGTCACACCCTTCGGTCCATTGCACGTTGCGGCGTATCCATCGCAAGAGCGAATTCGGAGCGCCGCGCCCCGATCCGTCATGCCGCCATCCGGAAGGCGGTCGTTTCGATAGTCATAAACACCCGGCCCAGCGCGCCTACGGGACGGTAAAACAGCGCCGACTCCGCGGTCTCGAGATCCATGAAAAACTGCCCGGCCCAGGCCGCGATATGTTGTTCGAAGAATGCCGCTTGCGTCGTCAGGTCCGGCGCTTCGCCGGTGTTGCTCCCGAACTCGCCACGGATCAAGCCCGCCATCATTTCGCAAAGGGCGGCGACGTGGTCTTCCGGCTCGCGCACCTCGGACGCCCGCTCGATCCCGAGCCGCGCCATATCCTGTCGCAGTCGGGCAAGCGGTTTTTCGTGCAGAAATCCGGTGAGGTAATAGGACCCATAGGGAACCAGCTCGCCCCGCGTCATGCCAATAAAGAGGGCGTGGTATTCGTCGTCGAGCTCCGCCGGCTTGGCAGTTCGCGCGGCGGCGCCCAGCGCTGCCACGATCTGGCCAAGTTCGGAATTGTTGCCCTTGATTTCGGCCAGGAGCGCCAGCACGGAAGCGTCCGGCGGCGCGGCCAACAGCCGGCCCAGCAGCGCATAATATTGCGCGCGAAATTGATCCTCGTCCGGGATCGTTACAGTGTCGGGCGTGTTCTGCGCCATCCCTATGAGATCCGGAATTTGCCGGATCCTTTCCTCCGCCTGTCGGCCCGCTATACGAACCATTTTCTTATTTCTCCAAGTTTACCGGACCACGCCGATCAACCTGGAGGTTCATTCTGGCCTTTAGGCCTAAGTTATTAACCATGAAGTATGAGCCATCGAAATGCGGGCGGCAAGACACGAATTTAGGATTTCACAAAAATCACAACGATTGGTACGGACTAATTTCCGCCGCTCTCCGGCTAGCTTGGCCGGGTTTGTGAATCTTTCCCTTTTCCTGCCATATCGTCGGAAGGGGTTTCTTCCGATACGGATTCGGCGGGCTGATCCACGATTTCCGTCGTCTTTTCGGATACCTCTTTCGGAACAATCTCGGAGGCGTCGTCTTCCGGTGCGACGTAGGGACTTTCCTCATCGAGTACCGCGTGCTCGTCATCCGTCAGCATGCCTTTGCCGACCCGATAGAGCGACTTGGCGATCTGGTGGGAGATGCTGAAATCTTCGCCATATTCGACCAGCCCATCGACCTCATTGAACAGCGGGTCCAGTTGCCAAAGCCTCTTTAAGGCCTTGCTGCGGAGTTCGTCGGGCACGCCCTTCTGCATAAAGGGTGTGTAATCGGACGTATCGTCCAGTGTTTCGATATCCGGCAGGGCGTCCAGATCTACGGGCGGGTTTTCCTCATTCGGCGCTTCCGCGGGCGGCAGGGCTTGGCTTTCCAGCGTCATCGGTTCGCCGAGGCTCGCCAGCGGTTCGACTTCGTCGGCAGGCTCGGCGACCGGAGCGGTTGGCAGCGCCGGTTGGGCGCTGCCATGCCGCCGGCGCACGACTTCTTGCGCTTGCGCCTTGCGCTGGCTCCAACGGCGGATGAATCCGGTATCTTCAGCCAAGACCGTTGCCTCGTGTTTTTCCCTTCAAGGGCCCGCCCGGCTGTTTGCCAAAGTCGGCCTTGCTCGGGTCATAGCGTTTCCGTTTGCGCTTGTGGAAAGGTTCGTCGACATGGTGCCGTTCCACGAAATCCTCGATCCAGGCCATGACGTCTTCGGGAATCGGGACCCCTTCGAGTAATTCGTCGCCGGCGTCCTGATAGTCCTGTGCGTCGAAGGGGGACGCGGTCACCAGGAAGGGTTCGACTTCCTGTTCGGCATCCGGTTCGTCCGTTTCCGTCAGCAACACATAGATTTCCGGCCGCACATTCGCCAGATTGACCTTGTACGCCTCGGTTTCCCGGCGATGCAGTTCGAGCGGCAGCGTGCCGGCAAAATACCGGATCCAGCCATCGCCTCGCGCAAGCTCGCGCCATTCTTCTGTCTCGGCGGCGCCGGGGAGGACCGCCACCGGGACCCATTCATGGTCCTGCCAGGGATGATCGACCGCGCGCCATTCGACGACGATGCCCATCCGCATGACATCCATGCGTTCCGTGTGGCCTTTGCTGCCTGTGCGTTCTGCGTCGTCGGTCACGCTCCGATGGCCTCCCAATCGCTTGCGCCGTTGATGCCGGCATCTGGCCGATAAAGCTAAGATACGCTCGCGGCAGGGGATGTCCAGCGATGTCGCGTCCGCCCGGAGGGAAGCCGTGCCCGGATGCTGAAATAGCGGTTTTGTTTTCCACGCGATTGAACGATGCTTATCCGGCGTCGGAGCCGTGTCGGGCAGCGCCGCTGCCGGGTGCGTTCTACGTTAACAGGGAAGAGAGCAGGGACGGCGCGGCATCGTCACGATGTCGATCTTGGGGTGAACCCCGCGCCGTAGTATCGACATGGCGACAAATAATAAGAAGACAGTGGTGGTGTGCGACTGCGAGCACACGATGAAGCTCGATCGTGCCGGATTGACGGCGGCGTTGGACCTCGACCAACCATTGGAAATTCAGACGCAGCTCTGTCGGGCTCAGATCGACACCTTTCGCCAGCATGCCACGGGTAATGCGCCCTTTGTGGTGGCCTGCACCCAGGAAGCGCCGTTCTTCGAAGAGATTTTGGAAGAAACCCCCGAGGTTCCATCCGTCGCCTTCACCAATATCCGCGAACGGGCCGGCTGGTCCGAGGAAGCGTCTGGCGCGACCCCCAAGATCGCGGCACTGTTGGCGGAGGCGATGCTCGATCTGCCGCCGATCCCGTCGGTTACGATGCGGTCCGAAGGCGTTTGCCTGATCTATGGCAAGGACGAAACGGCGATCGACGCGGCGCGCCAGCTTGCCGACCGGCTCGATGTGACGGTCCTGCTGTC
>CAYYBI010000538.1:0-4497 GCA_964469835.1 uncultured Rhodospirillaceae bacterium | reverse complement strand
CGGCGGTGACGTCCTTGATAGTCCGCGTCAGACTGAAGGCGAGCCAGCCAAACGCCATGGTGAGAAAAAGCGACAGGAGCTGCCCGACAACGGCCTTTATATCTTCCGGGACATCGAATCCTGGCGCCACCGCGGCGAGGGCAAGCAATGTGATGATCAGCCACGCCGGACGGTTGGCATAGTGTACGATCGAATCGTCGACGATACCGGTGGTGCGCCGGGCCACACGTTTGAGTACGATGAACAGGATACGATGCGCCAAAAAAGCAAGCGCGATGGCCGCGGCGCCGACGCCCGCAACGGCGAGCCATGGTTCCACGATCTCATAAAGTTTTCCTTGCATCTCAACTTTCATTAATCACCACGGGGCCGTCCGTGAACATTTTAAAATGTTAGTTCAGAGCGCAGACTAACTCTACCCTGACCGGGATTTGGAGCCGCCAGACGCGTCCCGAAATGCCGCAAATTCGGAATTGACGAGTTGGCGCAAGCTCTGGGCGGCCGGCGACAGGGCCGCCCCCCGGCGCCGGATCAGGCCGATGCGCCGTTCGACTCCGGGATCGGTCAGCCGCCGGCAGGTGAGGTTCGTCGACGTGACCGAGGTGAGCGCCAGCGCCGGGACGGCGGCAACGCCGATGCCCGCGGCCAGAAAGCCCAACACCGTACTGAGGTGTTGCATTTCGAACTGCCACTCGATCGACGGAAGGACCGCCCGCAAGTGCCGCCCGATGCCGCTGTCCGGGCCCAGCACGATACACCGGTGCCCGGTGACCGCCGCCCAGGGAAGTGGTGTATCGCCCGCGAGCGGGTGCTCGGGGCGGCAGGCCAGTACGTAATGTTCGGCGGCAAGGGCCTCGAACGCAATTTCCGCATCGGGCGCGCCTTCCATGTCGATCCCGAATTCCGCCTCGCCCGACCGGACATGCGCCTGAATATCGGGTCCGGTGGCGTCGAGAATGCGAAGCTTGATGTTCGGATGCACCGCGCCGAATCGCTCGGCGGCAAGCGGCAGCAAGCCGCACGCAACCGTCATCAGGCTGGCAATGGTGACGACGCCCATGCGCTTTTGAATGACATCGCCAATCCGCCCCAGGGACCGTTCGAATTCCCCCACCATTCGATGCGCCAGCGGCACGAATTCCCGGCCGACAGCGGTCAACGTCACCCGCCGCGTGGAGCGATCGAACAAACGCGCGCCGAGATGATCCTCGATCTTCTGAACACGCCGGGAGAGTGCCGACTGCGACACGTTGAGCCGGTCCGCCGCCTGCCTGAAGCTTTCAAGCTCCGCAATCACCAGAAAGGCCCGGACGTCCTCGAGGCTTACAGTCATGCATTTAACGCATCAATAATTGATTTAATTGAATTTCACACATCGCATGGGATTTGGCAAACTGCCTTGAACGATGGAGTACAACAAATGCAGCGATCCATACCGTGCGTGATGATGCGTGGCGGGACCTCCCGGGGTCTCTATTTCAAGGGCGCGGACCTGCCGGAAGATACAGTGACCCGCGACGCGGTCTTGGTGGCCGCGCTGGGTTCCGCGGACCCGTCCCAGATCGACGGCGCCGGCGGCGGCACAAGCGTGTCGAGCAAGGTCGCGATCGTTTCACCCTCCACGCATCCCTGGGCGCAGATCGACTATCTGTTTGCCCAAGTCGGCGTGCAGGACGCTGTCGTCGATACCGCACCGTCCTGCGGCAACATCCTGGCCGGCGTTGCGCCCTTCGCCATCGAGAGCGGCTTCGTGACGGCGCAGGAAGGCGAAACCGTGGTGCGCGTTCACAGCGTCAACACCGGCGCCTTGATCGAAGCCATCGTTCAGACGCCCGGCCGCCAGGTTTGCTATGAAGGCGACACCGTGATCGACGGCGTCCCCGGTTCGGCGGCGCCCATCAAGCTCGGCTTTCGCAACATCGCCGGAGCCAAGACCGGGTGCCTTCTGCCGACCGGGAATGCGCGCGATACGGTGCAGGGCGTCCCGGTTACCTGTGTCGATTTGGCGATGCCGACGGTTCTCGTGCCGGCGTCGGGGCTCGGAAAAACCGGCTATGAGACGAAGGATGAACTCGATGCCGACGCCGATTTCCTGGATCGGCTGGAATCGCTGCGCCGCGACGCGGCCATGCTGATGGGGCTCGGTGATGTCTCGAATTCCGTCATCCCCAAGATCGCCCTGCTGGCGAAACCGCAAGGAACGAGCGGCGTCTCGTCCCGTTATTTCGTGCCGCAAAACTGCCATGCCGCCCATGCCGCGACCGGCGCGATCTGCATCGCCGGCGCCTCCCTCATCGAGGGTTCCATCGCCCATGAGGCGCATGAACGGGCCGCGGACGACTTAGCGGCCATTCGCGTGGAACACCCCAAGGGCGCGATAGAGATTGATATCGAGGCGCGCGCCTCGCGCAGCATCGATGCCGCCTATCTGGTCCGCACGGCGCGGCCGATCTTCACCGGTCAGATTCAGGTGCCAGCGACGGTGTGGCCGGTCGAGCAGGCGATGGACCGCGCCGCCTGAATTTTCTCCCGGACGCGCACAGGGCAGTTGCCACCGATCCCATGACCGGGTCCGGCGCAGCCGACCGCGAATCTACCGCGATTTCGATTCAACTGCCTTTCTGCGACAATTCGCACGTCTTCACCGGCCGTTGGCGGCCCCGTACCGGTTTTCAGTGCAGGGCTCTTCCGCTAAAAGAAGGTCAGCCGACAATAGCGGTTCGATTGACCGCGTAATATTCCGAGGGGTGGGGATGGCAAACGAAGGGTATCATGAGCCGATCGACGAGCTGTCCGATGAAACAAGGGATATGCACCGGGCGATCACGTCTTTGATGGAAGAGCTGGAAGCGGTCGACTGGTACAATCAGCGGGTCGATGCCTGCAAGGACGGCGAGCTCAAGGCCATTCTCGCGCATAATCGCGATGAAGAAAAAGAACACGCCGCCATGGTGCTGGAGTGGATTCGCCGCAAAGACCCGACATTCAGCAAGGAGCTGAAGGATTTCCTGTTTACCGAAAAGCCCATCGCCCACAAGTAACCTGCCCTGAGCCCTGCCCGGTCCGAACGCGGATGACCGGCCGTATGTGGCTTGGTCCCGTTTCCGGGCCGATTGTCGTCCGGGCAACAGCAGTAAAGGCTTAACGACATGACCAAGATCAACATCCAGTTCACTTTGTTTTCCGCTTTCTATTCGCCGCTCATCTCGACGATGTCGGGCGGATTCCTCAAAGCGGAGGGGCTCGAGCCCGAGTGGTCGGTCGCGCCGCCGGGCGTTTCCGCCCTCGCGGCCTTGGCGGACGGGTCCGCGCATGTGGTTCAATCGGCGCTCAGCCAGGGATTCACATCGCTCAATAAGGGGGAAACGCCGGTCGGCGTCCATTTCGCCCAGGTGAACGAGATGGACGGATTTTTTCTGACCGGACGTAAGCCGGATGCCGATTTCACCTGGGACAAGCTGGAAGGCGCCGACGGCGTCATGTTCGGGGGCGGCCAGCCGCTCGACATGTTCAAATACGCCTGTCACAAGGCCGGTATCGATTTCGACAAGATCAATCCCATCACCCCGGGCGGGGCGGCCGATATCGACACGGCGTTCCGAAACGGCCAAGGACAGTATGTCCAGCAGCAGGGCCCCTTCCCGCAGCAACTGGAAGCCGACGGCGTAGGCCATATCGTGGCCCAGGTCGGACCGCAAATCGGACCCTGCGGATTCTCCAGCCTCGCGGCGACGCGCGACTGGCTTGCAACGGATATGGCGAAAGCCTTCGTCCGCGCCTATAAGAAGACCCGGGCCTATATGAACGATGCGCCGGCCGCCGAGATCGCGAAGGCCGAGAAACCGTATTTCCCCGATATCGATGAAGCCGTGCTCGCCGATTGCATCGCAACCTATCAGCGGCTTGGCTGTTGGACGCCGCATGTAGAAATCACGCGGCCGGCCTATGAAGTTACCCTGGACGTGTATGAATACAACGGCTTACTGAACCAGCGCTATCGCTATGAGCAGGTTTGCGCCGCCCCGCCGGCAACCGACTGAATACCGGTGGCGACACGGCGAAGGGCCGCTTCCGGCCAAGCTTAAATGGCGAAATCGACCTGGTTTTCCCGGCCGCTTTCGACGCCCGCGTCGCGGGCCTTGCGGCACAGGTCCTCGATGCTGATCTTCTCGAGCTGTACCATTGCGGCGGCCTCAAGCTCCGACCAGATCGGCTCCAGGACGGCCCGGCCGAGCGGCGAACCCGCATCCTCGCTCGACGCCTCGGTTTGCTCGATTTCGGACACGATGCGGACGATCTCGGCCAGCGCGATACGCCGGCGTTCGCGGGCCAGCCGGTAGCCGCCGCGCGGGCCGCGCACGCCGCGCAGGATGTCGGCGCGGACCAGATGCTGCAGCACCTGCTCGAGATAGCGGCGGGGAATGCCCTGACGTTCGGCGATTTCCTTGCTTTGCACCGGCACGTCGGACGCGTTGTAGGCGATGTCCAGCACCGCCT
>CAYYBI010000537.1:0-4589 GCA_964469835.1 uncultured Rhodospirillaceae bacterium | reverse complement strand
GCCGCATAGAACGGTCAGGCCGGGTTGGCGCGCAAAGTCCCGCACCGCGCCCTGATCGAGCGGCCGCCCGCGCGGCGTCAGATAAATCACCGGACCCGCCTGATCCTCGACCGATGCCAGCGCCCGGTCGACGACGTCCGGCCGCATCACCATGCCCGGTCCGCCGCCGAACGGCGAATCGTCGACCGTGCCATGGCGGTCGGTCGCAAAATCGCGGATATCGACAGTCTGCAGCGACCACAAATTCTGTTCCAGCGCCTTGCCCGCGAGCGACAGCCCGAGCGGTCCCGGAAACATCTCGGGAAACAGCGTGAGGATTCGGGCGGCCCAGCTCATGCCTCGGACTCCGCGTCCTCGGATGCGCCGTCGGGCCGCACCAGGATTTCCGGCGGCGGCACGACGACCACACGGCCGGCGTCGAGATCGATCACCGGAACCACTTCGCGGGTAAAGGGATACAGTTCCACCCGGCCGCCCGCGACCGCGATTTCGATCAGGTCGCCGGCGCCGAAGTTTTGCATCGCGCGCACCGAGCCAATCTCGTTCCCCGCTTCGTCGACCGCCTGCAATCCGATCAAGTCGGCATAGTAGAATTCGTCCTCCTCGGGCTGCGGCAAGCGGTCCCGGTCGACATACAGCTCGACACCGCGCAACGCTTCCGCCGCGTTGCGGTCGGTCACGCCGTCGATGCGGGCTAGCATCTGCCCACGCGAAACACCGGCCGGCTTGAGGCGGAATTGCCGCGCGCCGGCCACATCGGTAACCGGCCCATAGGCCATCACGCCATCCGGTTCCTCCGTAAAGCTCTTCACACGCACCTGACCCCGCACCCCATGGGGGCCGGTGATCACCGCGATACAGACCTTACGATCCGCCATTTCCGCCTGCTCTTGCACACTGCAAATCCTGATTTGGGCAAGTTCCGATTAGACCCGGTCAGCCGTCCTTCTTTTTGTCTTCGGCCGGCTTCTCTTCTTCCGCCGGCGCTTCGGCGGCCGGCTCGTCGCTGCCTTCCGCGGCGGCGTCTGCCTTGGCTTCAGGCGCGGCTTCCTCGGCCGGAGCTTCCTCGGCCGGAGCTTCTTCTGCCGGCGCCGCGTCGGCGGCCGCCTCTTCAACGACGCCCTCTTCGGTCACCGCTTCTTCCGCCGGTGCGTCGGCGACCGCGGCCTCTTCGGCCGGGGCTTCCTCGGCTGCCGGTTCCTCGACGACCGCCGCTGCTGCGGCTTCCGCTTCCTTGGCCGCTTCCGCCTTCGCCTTGAGCTTCTCTTCCCGCTCGGCCAGACGCTCCAGCGTCTTCGGCTTCGGCTTGTCCTTCTTGGTCTGTTCGCGATAGGTCGGCATCGGCAAGATTTCCGCCTTGCCGAGGAACCGCGCGACGCGATCGGACGGCCGCGCGCCGACCTTCAGCCAATGCTCAATGCGCTCGGAAACCAGGGTCACCCGGCTTGGGTCATCCCGACCAAGCATCGGATTATAGGTTCCGACCTTCTCGATGAACCGGCCGTCCCGCGGCATCCGCGAGTCCGCGACCACAATCCGGTAAAATGGCCGTTTCTTGGCCCCGCCCCGCGCCAATCGAATCTTCAATGACATATCGATCTCATTCCCTCTTTAGGTTCGGTTCCACACCACATCCGAACGCGGTTTCAGCGCGCCGGACCTGCGATGTGCCTTACATTCTAGGCGGCATCCCGGGCATGCCTGGCATTTGCGGCATTCCGCCCCGCATCATGCCCTTCTTGCCCATTTTGCCCATCTTCTTCATCATCTTGTTCATCATCTGAAACTGCTTCAGCAGCTTGTTGACGTCCTGTACCGAGGTCCCCGAGCCCGCCGCTATCCGCCGTTTCCGGGAGGCCTGAATGACCTTCGGATGGGTGCGCTCGCGGGGCGTCATCGATTGGATGATCGCCTCCTGGCGCTTGACGGCGGATTCGTCGATATTCGCCTGCGCCATTTGCGCCTTCGCCTTGGCGGCGCCCGGCAGCATTCCCATCACGCCCGACAACCCGCCCATTTTGCGCAGTTGACGTAGCTGTTCGGCCAGATCGTCCAGGTCCATCTGACCTTTCTTGAGCTTGGCCGCGAGCTTTTCGGCGTCCTCGACCTCCACCGATTCGGCGACTTTTTCAACCAGGCTGACCACGTCGCCCATGCCGAGAATGCGCCCGGCAATCCGGTCCGGGTGAAACTCTTCCAGGGCGTCGAGCTTTTCGCCGACGCCGAGCAGCTTGATCGGACACCCGGTTACCGCCCGCATCGACAAGGCCGCACCGCCCCGCGCATCGCCGTCGACCCGGGTCAAGACGATGCCGGTCACACCGACCCGCGCCTTGAAATTTTCCGCGACATTGACCGCGTCCTGACCGGTCATGGCATCGGCCACCAACAGCGTTTCCAGCGGCAGCGACACATCGCGGACCGCCGCCACTTCGTCCATCAGCGCTTCATCCACATGCAGCCGGCCGGCGGTGTCCAACATCACCACGTCATACCCGCCGAGCCGCGCCGCCTGCATGGCGCGTTTGGCGATCTCGACCGGGCCCTGTCCCGCGACCACCGGCAGCGTCGCCACGCCGGCCTGTTCGCCGAGCACCTTAAGCTGTTCCTGCGCCGCGGGCCGGGCCACATCGAGCGACGCCATCAACACTTTCTGATTGTCCCGCTGCTGCAGGCGAAGGGCGAGCTTCGCCGTGGTCGTCGTCTTGCCGGACCCTTGCAAGCCGACCATCAGGATCGCGCCGGGCGGTTCCGCCGGTATCAGGATCGAGTCCGCCTCGCCGCCGAGGGTTTCGACCAAGGTATCGTGCACGACCTTGACGACCATCTGGCCGGGCGTGACCGATTTCAGGACATCCTGGCCGATCGCCCGGTCCTTTACCGTGGCGATGAAGTCCTTGACCACCGGCAGCGCGACATCGGCCTCCAACAGCGCGATGCGCACCTCGCGGAGCGCCGTTTCGACATCATTCTCCTTCAGGGCGCCCCGTCGGGTCAGCCCCTCGAAGACTTGGCCGAGGCGATCAGTCAGCGTGTCAAACATCTATACTCCACTGTCCTTGCATGCGAATCCGGGATGGCCAACGCAGAACGCGCCAGTGCGCGAAATCTCGCGGACTGGCGGTGACCCCTCGGGACCGCTTGAGACCATCCTCATCTCAATGGACACGCGGCTTTTACGCCTGTGTCCAGAGCAAGTCAACCCGCCAGAGGTTCCGCTCAATCGCCGTAATTTCCTAGACTTGCGGGCCGCCGACGCCATATAAGGCGGGCAGGAAAAGGCGGCGGCGATGATCCCCTTCACGAAGATGCATGGACTGGGCAACGACTTTGTCGTGATCGACCGGCGCGCCGCGCCGGTGCCGCTGGAGTCCGCCCAGATTTGCGCGATCACCGACCGCCGGCGCGGCATCGGCTGCGACCAGCTCGTGCTGATCGATCCGCCGGAACAGGACGGCACCGCCGCGTATCTGCGCTTTCATAATACCGACGGCAGCGAGTCCGGCGCCTGCGGCAACGGCACGCGCTGCGTCGCCGCGGCCTTGATGGCGGAAACCGGCGCCAAGTCCATCGCGGTGCAGACCGCCGGCGGCATGCTGTCCGCCGAGACGCGCACAAACGGGCTCATCGCCGTCGACATGGGCGAGGCCCGCACCGGCTGGCGCGACATTCCTCTCTCCGAAGAGGCCGATACCCTCGCCCTGCCGATCAGCGAAGGACCGCTGACCGATCCCGTCGCGGTGAGCATGGGCAACCCGCATTGCGTCTTCTTTGTCGACGATGCCGAGGCGGTTGACCTCGCCCTTCTCGGCCCGAAACTCGAGCACAACCCGTGGTTTCCGGAACGCACCAATGTAGAAATTGCGACCGTCCTCGCGCCGAACCGGATCCGGCTCCGGGTTTGGGAACGCGGCGCCGGCATCACCGAGGCATGCGGCACCGGCGCCTGCGCCGCAGCGGTGGCGGCCCGGCGCCGCGGCCTTGCCGGGGACCAAGTGACCGTGACCCTCGACGGCGGCGATCTCACCATCGAAACGCGCGCGGACGGCCACATCGTGATGGTGGGCCCGGTCGCGGTCAGCTTTACCGGTGAGATCGCACCATGAACGGCACGCCCGAGATCATCACTTTCGGCTGCCGGCTCAACGCCTATGAGTCCGAGGTCATGCGCGGCCATGCGGAACGGTCCGGCCTGCACAATGCGGTTATCGTCAACACCTGCGCCGTGACTTCGGAAGCGGAGCGCCAGGCCCGTCAGGCGATCCGCAAGGCGCGGCGCCGGCACCCGGACGCGAAAATCATCGTCACCGGCTGCGCCGCGCAAGTCAACGCCGACGCCTTCGCCGCGATGCCGGAAGTGGACCGGGTCATCGGCAATATGGAAAAGATGGACGCGGCGAGCTTCGCACCGGCGACCGGGGAACGCGTCGCGGTCAACGACATCATGTCGGTGCGCGAGACCGCCCACCACCTGATCGATGGATTCGTCGGCCGCGCGCGCGCCTTTGTGCAGGTACAGAACGGCTGCGATCACCGCTGCACCTTCTGCATCATTCCTTACGGCCGCGGCAACAGCCGCTCGGTGCCGC
>CAYYBI010000536.1:0-2574 GCA_964469835.1 uncultured Rhodospirillaceae bacterium | reverse complement strand
AAGCCGACCAGCAGGTTGAAGGCGAAGGGCAATTTTCACTGGCATACGGATAAGTCCTATTTGCCGGTGCCGTCGCTGGCCACGTTGCTGCACGCGGTGGAGCTGCCGCCGAATGGCGGTGCAACCCAGTTCGCCGACATGCACGCGGCCTATGACGCCCTGCCACCGGACCAAAAGGCCGAATTCGCGGGGATGCGGGTCGTCCATAGCTGGGAACAGTCGCGGATCAATTCGGGCAGCCGGCCGGCGAGCGAGCAAGAGAAGCGCGACGCGCCGCCGGTCGTCCATCCGCTGGTGCGCACCCATCCGGAGACGGGTCGCAAGGGGCTCTATATCGGCGACCATAGCTCGCATATCGAAGGCAGGCCCTTCGCCGAGGGGCGTGCGTTTTTGGCCGAGTTGCAGGAACAGGCAACGCAGGATCCGGTCGTGTATCGCCATCAGTGGCAGCCCGGCGATTTGATCATGTGGGATAACCGCAGCCTGCTGCATCGGGCGACGGCGGATTTCGATTTGAACCGGCACCGCCGGGTGCTGCACCGGACGGTAATCCGGGGTTCCGCGCCGGTGTGAGCGATACCGGCGGTCCCGCAATTGCACCCGATTGGGGAAGCGATTAGATTTGCCCGGACAAATTTCTTCGGTCGAGCGGTCCAGGGAGCTTCGGGATGCAACAAACCAGCACGGGCGCGGATATCCGGAACGGCGCCGGTACCGTGCAACCGCCCTTTTCGGTTCGCAGGATCTCCGACGTTGCGGGCGGGGAAATTACCGGTATCGACCTGTCGCGGCCGATCGACACCGCGACCCGTGACGCCATTCTCGACGCTTTTCTCGAGTATCATGTGCTGGTGTTTCGCGATCAGGATCTCAGCGGGGACGAACAGCTCGCCTTCACCGAGAATTTCGGCGAGATCGAAGGCCATGTGGTGCGCGATTTCTCCGGCAAGAAAGTGCCGAACATGCATATCATTTCGAACCTGGACGCGGACGGCAATCCGACAAGCCGACCCTATACCAGCGGCAACTACTACTGGCACACCGACAAGTCGTATCACGCGGTGCCGTCGCTGATGACGCTGCTGCACGCCAAGGAGTTGCCGCCCGAAGGCGGCGACACGCAATTCTGCAACATGTATCTGTCCTATGAGGCGATGCCGGAAGCGCGGCGCCGCGAATTGGCCGGGCTGACGGTGGTGCATAGCTGGGAGGCGAACCGCCGCAACACCGGTCACAAGCCGCCGACGGAAGCTGAAAAGCGCGAGCGGCCGCCGGTTACCCATCCCTTGATCCGTACCCACCCCGACACGGGCCGGAAGCTGCTGTATATCGGGATTCACACATCGCATGTGGTGGGAATGCCGGAGGCAGAGGGAAGGACACTGCTGGATGAACTGATCGACTACGCCACCAATCCGGAATACGTGTATTCGCACAATTGGCGGGTCGGCGATTTTGTCATGTGGGACAATCGCTGTCTGGTGCACCGCGCGGTGAAGGATTACGACATGGATGTCCATCGCCGCGTGCTGCACCGTACCGTGGTGCGCGGTACGGCGCCGTCCTGAAGCGGCGGGCGGTATAGTCGCGGACCCTTCGATACCTGATGAATGGTGACGCTGATGTGCTCCGCAGGCGGTCCTGCGCGGCGTTGCGAGAGGAACTGAGAGTGAATTATTGTATAATTTTAATGGTTTGATGTAACATTCTAAGATGGGGAGTGAGTAAAATGGGAATGGTAGAAGGCAAGGTCATCGTCGTTACCGGTGCGGGACGGGGGATCGGCCGCGGGTTCGCGAAGTTGATGGCGGAGCATGGCGCCAAGGTGGTCGTCAACGATCTCGGCGGATCGGTCGATGGCCAGGGCGAAGATACGGGGCCGGCGCAGGAAGTCGTCGAGGAGATCCGCAGCGCCGGCGGCGAAGCGGTTGCCAGCACCGACAGCGTGTCGGACCCGAAAAGCGCGGGCCATATCATCCAGGCGGCTCTGGACAGCTTCGGGCGGATCGACGCGGTGGTGAACAACGCCGGCATCCTGCGCGATGGTATTTTCCACAAGATGGAGGATGCGGACTGGCATGCGGTCATCGACGTTCATCTCAATGGCAGCTACTACACCAGCCGCGCCGCCGCGCCGCATTTCCGCAAACAGAGTTCGGGCTGCTTCGTCCATATGACGTCGACATCGGGTCTGGTCGGCAATGTGGGGCAGGCGAACTATTCAGCGGCGAAGCTCGGCATCATGGGGTTGTCGCGGTCGATCGCGCTCGACATGGCGCGCTACCGCGTGCGCTCGAACTGCATCACGCCGTTTGCCTGGAGTCGCATGATCGGGTCGATCCCGACCAATTCGCCCGATCAGCAGGAGCGGGTCGAGCGGATCAAGCAGATGACGCCGGAGAAGATTGCGCCGATGGCGGTATATCTCTGCAGCCACAAGGCTGATGAAGATGGCGTGAGCGGCCAGATCTTCGGCGTGCGTTTCAATGAAATTTTTCTGTTCAACCAACCGCGGCCGGTGCGCGCGGTGCAGCGGGCCGATGGCTGGACGCCGGAACGGATCGCCGAGGAGGC
>CAYYBI010000535.1:0-7926 GCA_964469835.1 uncultured Rhodospirillaceae bacterium | reverse complement strand
TCATTGACGGGCGTGATCGGGTACCGATGACGGTCTCGTGTGGAAAGCGGCCGCGTATGCGGCATAGCGAATTGCTACTTCCGGGACTCTCGGAACTTGATCATCCGCACGACATCGGCAGCGTCAATCCGCCCCAGCGGCCCGTCGCTATAGCTGGAGCCGACAACTGTTCCATCCGCATCGACAATGAATTCCGACGGCTGGATGATGGAGCGCCGCTCCTCCCACCAGGAGTCGAGCGTTTCTGCGTCAGCGCGCGTTGCCCCGTAACCAATCGGGAACGAGACGTCAGCGGCGACTTCCTGGGCCTTGTCGATCGGATCAACACTTACGGCAACGACTTGCGCGCCCAGTGCCTCAAGTTCGGATTTGATTGCCTCGTAGCCGACCAACTGACGGCGGCAGTAGGGTCACCAGTGGCCGCGATAGAACAGCAGGACCGCATAGTTTCCGACGAGGTCGTCCGGCACCGTCATGGACGCACCGCCCGCCAACGATAAGGATAGTTGCGGGAAGGCGTCACCTGTGTCGAGTTTTTGGTTCATAACGCCAGCTAGCCGGATTTGGTCCAAGACGTCAAGATTTTGCGGCGCCGCGCCGGTCGAGAACGGCCAGCAGCGCCGGCAGCACGATCATCGTGCAAACCGTCGTCACCGTGATCGCAATGGTCAGCAACATTCCCATGCTTGCCGTTCCGCGATGGGTCGACAATGCCAAAGCGGAAAACGAGCCGATCGTGGTCAGGGCGCTGAAAAGCACGGCCCGCGGCGTGCTGGTTTCCAAAAATTGGCCGGACCGATCCGTCCGGTGGCGCAGAACGATATGGATTCCGCTGGCCACGCCAAGCCCGAACAGCAGCGGCAACACGATTATATTGGCGAAGTTGAACGGAATGGCGAACAATACCGTCGCCGCCACCGTCAACAGAGCCGCCAGGCCGAGCGGCGCCAGCACGAGCAGCATGTCCCGAACGCTGCGCAACAGCACCAGCAACAAGATGACGATCAACACCGACGCATAGAGCGCCGCCTCCTTGAAGGCCTGAATCACCGCCCGCCCCGCCCCGTCGATGGTAATCGCGCCACCATTGGCGCCGGGAAACGCTGCTTGAACCGCCGCGACGAAACGCCGCCGCGCATTCTGGTTTCGCAGGTCGCCCACCGGGTGGATTGCGACCAGCGCGCGGCCGTCATCCGCCACATATCGTTCGCGCAAATCCGCCGGCAGGTTGGCCAGGGTCACCGGGCCGGCCCGCAGCGACTCAGCAAGCAAATTGAGTTGCCGCGGCAAGGCGCCGACCAACGCCGTCTCCAATCGCCGCAGCGTATCGTCCGACCCGTCCAATCCTCCCAACGCTTTCGCCATGCGCCCCGCAGCGGCCGAAAGCGGCCCCGTCTTCATCTTCCCAAGCGCGGTACGCAACGCGGCAACGGCGCGCCGGCGGTTGTCGGTGTCTATCGGCGCGATACCCACAACCGGCGCCGACATGGCCGCAAAGGGAATCGCCATTGCTTCGATGATTTCAAGCTTTTCCGGCTGTCCGTCGGGGATGAAATCCCGGACCGTCAGCGCCGTTTCCACGCCGGGCAATTTTCGGGCACGGGCGGCGATTGATACGGCCGCGTCCAAATCCCTCGCCAGAACCGACACCCGATATGGCTGGACTGTCGGATCGTCGAGCAGATCGAGCAAGGTGGCGACGGATTCCGCTTCCGGATCCCGCAGATTCATCGGATCGTCGTCGAACCGCGAAAAAGGCACCGCAATAGCGGCCAGCAGCGCCAGCAACACGGCACCGCCGATTATGGCTCGGGCGCGCTGGTCGATTGCCGCGCGCGCGGTGCGGCCGATTTGGATTCCGCGATCGGGCCGGACATTGCGGAGGGGGAACAGCGCCAGCATGGCAGGCAGCACGGTCACGTTGGCGAAAAGCGCAATGAACATTCCGACGCCGGCGATCAACCCCAATTCCGAAACACCGCGATAGGCGGTCGGCAGGAACGAAAAGAACGCGATCGCCGCCGCCAGGGCGCAGAGCGCGAGCGCGCCGCCGACCTCCGCCGCCGCAAACCGTAACGCCATTTCAGTCGACTTGCCCGCGGCGACCGCTTCCTTGTACCGCAGGGCAAAATGGATGCCGAAATCGACGCTGAGGCCGAGAAAGAGAACCGCAAAGGCAACCGAAATAATGTTCAGTTCGCCGATCGCAACGGTGGCGAAAAACCCGTTCCACAGCAATCCAAACCCGAGCGTCAGGATTACCGGAACGATGAGCCGAACCGAGGCCAATCCGACCCAAAGCAAACTAATCACCAGAACACCGGATAAGGCGCCGACAAGGCCCATTCCTTGGCGCACGCTGCGCAGCTCGTCATGCAATAGGGCTTTGCTGCCGGTTACGCGGACCCGTATCGCGCCGTCCCCGGGCAATGCCGCGGCACGGCCGGCCGCACGGATTGCGCCGATTCCGTTGGCCGCGGGTTCGAGTGAGCCAAATTCGTAACGCGGCGTCACGCTCACCAGCTTCCGGCGATCGGCCGGCGTCGCGACCCGTCCGCTCATCAATTCGCGCCACGCCAGCGAGGCCGGCTGCCCGGCGCCCACCTGCTCCACTGTCTCCGCCATGGTGCTCAAGGCGTTGCGGAGCCCCGCCGCCTCGTCTCCCTTCGCTTCCAATGCAAGCGTCAGGACATCGGCCAAACCGCGGAGCGACAGATCTTTATAGAGGGTCAGCAGCAACGGCTGCACGTCCGCGAGGCGGTCGCTCAGATCTTCCAACGCTTCGATATCGAGATAGAGCAGGCCGTTTCGCCGGAAAAATGCATCGCCTTGGGGATAAAATACATGCTCGAATTGCTCTGGTTTCTCCCGCAAGATTGCCACAAGGCGCTCCGCCGCACGATCCGCGGCATCCGCGGTCGCGGCCGACAGGACGACCAGCAATTCATTATTGGTCCGCGGAAACGCAGCGCTCCGTTCCTGGTTGCGCTGGCGGAATGGCAGTTCCTCGGAGAGCAGATCATCCGTATTGGTATTGATGCTGAGGTTCTGCGCGGTGAAATAGAACGCCCCGACGACGGCGATGCCGCACAGCAGGATGACCAGGATTGCATGCCGGGCAACCCAGCCAACCCAGCCGGCCAACAGGCGCTTGCCAATATCTTGCGGGCGTTCAGACATCGATATCAGCGCGCGCTCCAACACGGCACGCGATTTGGCCACACTAAGATGCGAGCCCAGCGGCGCGCGACGCGAACGAAAAGCATGATGTAAACCTCAACCCGCCAGGGCGCGAAGCCCTTTGGCCCTCCATCGAATCCGCGGCAGGAATAGCGCCGTGCATCACGCGGCGCAACCGTTGCGAAATAGCAATATTACCAATAGCGACGACCGGGCCTCGCGCAAACAGCTCGAAAATGGCAGGAATACACACGTCTTGGCGTTAACCATGTATTAATTCCTATGGGTTAGGTTAACGGTATTCTCCATGACGCACTTTACTCACTTCGAGCCCCGCTTCCTCTCTCCCGGCGGGGCTCATTTTTTTGCGCATTCATGATTGCCCGCATTGGTCGCCCGATGCCGCCGCATCGAATCGCCTGGAAACCGCTAATACCTTTGCCGATATCTGCAGCGACAAGGTGCCGCTCCAGACGCTCACCAACATCGGCAAGTAGAAATTCGGAAATACCGCAGAGCTCCGGTCTTAATCGGTTTGCGCCGGTTGACAGGCGCGCCGGCCCGCCTACCCTTGCTGCGACTATCACCAACCCGACTATGTGAACCGAGAGGGACAGCGCGATGGCAGAGGCGGCCGAACGTCAACAGGCATCCGGTTTCGTGGAAGCACCGGTAAACTATGTGGTTTATACGGGAACAAAGCCGGTCACCTATATCGCCCAACCGGGCGCCGAGCAAACAAAGCGCGATGCCGAGTTCAAGGAGCATGTGGTGGCCATCCACGACGGCCGGGCGGATAACGATCAATTGTCGCTGGAGCATGACGGGTTCGTCCTCACCCGCCATGAGACCGCCGTCTCGAATTTCTATGACGAAGAAGAACTGCGGGCCACCTATGACGGGGAAGTCGAGCAGTTGGTTAAGGAATTCACCGGCGCGACCCGGGTGGTCGTGTTCGATCACACGATCCGCACCAATGCGGAATCCAAACGGGTCGAGGAAAAGGCGCGCGAGCCGGTGCGCGTCGCGCATAACGACTATACGGAAAAGTCCGGACCGCAACGGGTACGCGACCTGTTGCCGACGGACGAAGCCGAGGCGCTGCTGAAACGCCGATTCGCGGTGGTCCAGGTCTGGCGCCCGATCAATACGACCGTGCAACAGATGCCGCTGGCGATCTGCAACGCGCAAAGCATCGCGACCGGTGACCTCATCGCCTCCGACCTCAAATACCGCGACCGGACCGGCGAGATACTCCAGCTCGCCCACAACCCGGACCACCGCTGGTTCTATTTCCCGAACATGGAAAGAAACGAGGCGCTGGTCTTCAAATGCTACGATTCCCTGAAGGACGGCCGGTCCCGTTTTACCGCGCACACCGCCTTCGAAGACCCGACCTCGCCGCCGGATGCGCCACCCCGGGAAAGCATCGAGACCCGCACGCTGGCGTTTTTCTAAATTGACCGAGCCCGCCGCGTATGCAGGCCAATGTCCAAATCCACCCGCGGCTTTTGTTCGCCCGGAAGGTATGACACACTGAATTCAACCCTGGCCACGGCGTGCGACTCCGATGCGGACTTACATTATTCACAAGCTGTTGCACGCGGTCGGCGTTTGTTTCGTCATCTCCTTCGTCTCGTTTTTCCTACTGTTCTACACCGCCGATCCCGCCTCGATGCTGTTGCCGGAAAACGCCGATGACGAGGACATCGCGATCTTCATGGAGGCCTACGGGCTCAATCGCCCGCTGCTCGTCCAGTACGCGGACTATATGGGACGGGTGGTGTTCGAGGCCGATTTTGGAAATTCCTGGATTGCGAAGGTGCCGGCGGCCAGCTTGATCGGAGCCTCGCTCTGGCCGACCTTGAAACTCGCGTTTGCGGCACAGATCATCGCCCTCGTTCTGGCAATCCCCTTAGGCATCCTATCCGCGGTCAAACGCTATTCGCTGATCGACAATGTGACGATCTTCATCGTCCTGGTCGGACAGGCCATGCCGCTGTTCTGGCTCGGCATCGTCCTGATCGTGATATTCGGCGTGTGGCTACAATGGCTGCCCGCTTCGGGCAGCGAAACCTGGCTGCATCTGATCCTGCCCGCGATAACGCTGGCCTCATTCATCCTGCCGCTGAACATGCGGCTGGTACGCTCCGGCATGCTCGAAGTGCTCAGCCAGGACTACATCAGGACCGCGCGTGCCAAGGGTGTCGAGGAGCGCGGCGTCCTGATGCGTCACGCCTTGCGCAACGCGGCGATCCCGTTGGTCACCGTCACCGGCATCCAGTTCGGCGCGCTGCTCGGCGGCACGGTGGTGACCGAAACCGTGTTCTCATGGCCGGGGCTGGGCCGGCTTGCGGTGGAATCCATTCAGGTAGGCGACTTCCCGGTGGTGCAGGCGATCGTGATCCTATTCGCCGGGTTCACGATCTTCGCCAATCTGGTCGCGGATGTCGGCGCGGCGTGGATCGATCCGCGCATTCGGTTTGAATAGGGACCCGTAATGGCAATTAAATTTGAGGATACCGCCGCGCTCGTTCCCGCAACCGCCGAAGTGGAGGTGCCGCCGAGTACGCTTTCGATCGTCCTTCGGAAGATGTGGCATTTGCGGATGGGCGTGTTCGGCGGTGTGCTGCTGTTCGGCCTGGTCGTCATGGCGGTCTTCGCACCCTTCGTCGCCACCTACGATCCGTTCGACCAGGACATTCTCGAACGGTTGACGCCGCCGGTCATGCTCGAAGGCGGATCCTGGGAACACTGGCTCGGCACCGATCAACTGGGCCGCGACGTCTACAGCCGCATCGTATACGGCGCACGGATTTCCCTCACCATCGGACTCTCGGCGGTTGTCGTTTCGGCGATCATCGGCGTGATTCTGGGATTGCTCGCCGGATATTTCGGTGGCTGGATCGATGGGGTAGTCGATTTCAGCGTCAATGCGATGCTGGCCTTCCCGTTTATTCTACTGGCGATGACGCTGGTCATCATACTCGGCGCGTCGATGGAGAATATTATTCTGGCGCTCGGAATCTCGAACTGGCCAATCTTTGCCCGGGTCGCCCGAATCGAGACGCGCAAGCTGCGCGACCAGGAATTCGTGGTCGCCGCGCGCGCCCAGGGCCTGAACAGCTACCGTATTATTTTCAAACATATTCTCACCAATCTGGCTGGCGCCATTCTGGTGATCGCGACCGTCGAGGTAGCGCGATCTATCATCCGGGAAACCTTTTTGAGCTTCCTCGGTCTCGGCATTCAACCGCCGACGCCGTCATGGGGCGTGATGCTGGCGGAAGGACGTGCCTATATCCTGACCGTGTGGTGGCTCTCGACACTGCCGGGCGTTGCGATCTTTCTCTCGGCGCTCAGCATCAATCTGGTCGGCGACGCGCTGCGCGACCTGCTCGACCCACGGATGCGGAAGGCCTGAGCGGGATGGATACGCAAGAAGCGAATACCAGCGGCGACCCGCTTGCGCCGGTCCTGCAGGTTCGGGACCTGAAGATGCACTTTCCCCTTCGCGCGGGCCTGCTCAAGCGCATCGCGGGTTTCGTCTATGCGGTCGACGGCGTTAATTTTCACATAAACCAGGGCGAGACACTCGGGCTGGTCGGCGAATCAGGATGCGGCAAGTCGACGGTCGGGCGCGTTCTGCTGAAGTTGTACGAGCCGACGGCGGGCGAAGTCCTGTTCGACGGGCGTAATATTTTCGCGGTCGACGAAAAAGAGCTGAACCGGATTCGCCAGAAAATTCAGATCATCTTTCAGGACCCGTTCGCCTCGCTCAATCCGCGCCTGCGCGTCAAGGAAATCGTTGGCGAAGCGTACCGCGTGCACACGGGCGACAAGGATTGGGAGAAACACGTCGAACAAGTTCTGGCGAAGGTGGGATTGCAACCGGAACACATGGACCGGTTCCCGCATGAATTTTCCGGTGGCCAGCGCCAGCGCATCGGCATTGCGCGGGCGCTCGCCATGTCGCCCCGGCTGATCATCGCCGACGAGGCGGTTTCCGCATTGGACGTCTCGATTCAGGCGCAGGTCATCAACCTGCTCGACTCGCTCAAGGCGGAGTTCGGCTTTTCGTTTCTGTTCATCTCGCACGACCTTTCGGTGGTCGAACATATCGCCGACCGGGTGGCCGTGATGTATCTCGGCCAAATCGTCGAGATCGCGTCCGACCGGGATTTATATCAAACGCCGCTGCACCCCTACACCGATGCGCTGATTGCCGCGGTCCCGCGCGCCGAGGCCGGCGGAAAGGCGCGACGAAAAACCATCCTGCGCGGCGACGTGCCCAGCCCGATCAAACCGCCGAGCGGCTGCCGCTTTCACACGCGCTGTCCCAAGGCGATGGACCAGTGTTCGGTCACGGTACCGCCCTTGATCGAAGTCCGACCGGATCATTGGGTCGCCTGCCACCTGCACGAGCCGATGCCCCATGCGTGATGACGTCATCCTCGAATTGAAGGACCTGCGAACACATTTCTTCACGCCGTCAGGCGTGGTGAAAGCGGTCGACGGGGTCGAATTCGCGATCCACCGGGGCCGGACCCTGGGCGTGCTGGGTGAATCGGGCAGCGGAAAATCCGTGACCGCGCTATCGGTCATGCGGCTGATCGCCAACCCGCCGGGCCGGATCGTGTCGGGAGAGATCAACTTCGAAGGCCGCGATCTTCTTTCACTGCCGGAAGATGAAATGCGCAATATTCGCGGCGCCGACATCTCCATGATTTTTCAGGAGCCGATGAC
>CAYYBI010000534.1:0-3574 GCA_964469835.1 uncultured Rhodospirillaceae bacterium | reverse complement strand
CCATGCGGGGATAGACGTTGAACCCGCCGTTCAGGATGAGGTCCTTGATCCGGTCGATGATGAACACATAGCCGTCATTATCGATATAGCCGACATCGCCCGTATGCAGCCGGCCGCCATGAAACGTGGCGATATTTTCGTCCGGCCGGTTCAGGTAACCCGCCATCACCTGGGGCCCCGATACGCATATTTCTCCGTGTTCGCCCAGAGGAAGGACGATATCCGGGTTGTTGCGGTCGGTGATTTCGATCAGTGTGCCTGGCAGCGGTAGCCCGACAGACCCTTCCCTGTTCTCGCCCTCGAACGGGTTGACGGTGCAGACGGGGCCGGATTCCGTCAGCCCGTATCCTTCAACCAGAGTGCACCCGCTCAGTTCCTCGAACTTGTTCTTGATATGCAACGGCAGGGGCGCGCCGCCCGAAATGCAAAGCGTGAGGCTGGAGAGGTCGTATTTACCGACGTCGGCGCTGGAATTGATTGCAGAGAACATGGTCGGTACGCCGAGGAAGACGGTCGGTTTCTGATCCTCAATGGCTTTCAGGATATCCTTGACGTTGAAGCGTGGTTGAAGAATCAGCTCGCCACCGTAGTAGAGGCAGGTGTTCATCACGCCGGTCATGCCAAACGCATGAAACAGCGGTAGAATGCCGAAAAATTTTTCCGACCCGGGCTTCGCGGTTACCGCCCATAGGCTGGTCTGCACCGCGTTCGCATAGAGGTTGGAATGGGTCAGCATGGCGCCCTTGGGCGTGCCGGTAGTGCCGCCGGTATATTGCAGCACCGCAAGATCTTCATCCGGCTGGATTGTCACGGGCGTCGGCATGCCGTCGTTGTCGATCAGTGTTTCATAGGGCAGATGATGCGCGTCCGTGGGGATCGAGGCGATTTCCTTGCGGTTGAGGAATGCGAACAGCAGCATGCTGGGGAACGGCAGGACGTCCCGCATGCGGCAGACGACGATTTTATCGAGCACGTCGCCCAGCAGATCCTTGGCTATTTTCGGATACAGCGTCTTGAGATTGAGGGTGATCATGATCCGGGTTTCCGAATCGATAATCTGGCGGGTGATTTCCCGTTTTGCGTAGAGCGGGTTGTAATTTACCACCGTGGCGCCGGTCTTGAGCACTCCGAAATAGAAGATCACGTAATAGGGGCAGTTCGGCAACAGCAAACCGACCCGGTCGCCCTTACCGATCCCCTGATCCTGCAGCCCTTTGGCCACCCGGTCGACCAATTCGGCGACGTCTTCGTAATCGTATCGTTTGCCTAGGAACTCGATGCAGGTGTTATCCGGATACGAAGCGACCGCATCGTCCAGAAGGGCGCCAAGCGGCTTGGTCTCGATCGGCGCCTGCCAGTCGAGGCTTGCCGGATAGCTGTCCTCCCAGGGATGGCGATCGGGCTGGGGCGGCGGAACCGGGCGAAGGTTCCGGCCTGGCCGGAGCCGCGCGAAGGCTGATTTGACCACAGCAGCCAATTTTTGAAGGCGAGGTTTAACGATTGAATTCAAGTTACTAGCTCCGCCTTCCTAATCTAGAACTTTAAAATTTGCCGTTCGCGGCAATGGGTTCCACGCTCGGGAAAATACTCCTGTTCGTGTGTTCTTTATCCGTTGAAAAGGTTACCGAATTTTTAATCACCCTGAGCCCAGTTCTTCGCCTCCTGATCGGCAAACTGTATGCCGAATGCCCCCATTATGTCGATGAGTTCAGGTACCATTCGGTCTACCGCTTTTGCGCCTTCTTCGATGGCGTCTTCCGCCCGATGGAAGTCCAGAAGGCCGATATGGCCCACCCGGGGGGCGATGACAAGGTCCGGCGGTTCGCCGGCAAGGCGGCTGCGGGTAACCCGGTCAAGCAGGATATTGAAGCTGGCGGCCATGGTGCCGAACAGGTTCGGCTCCTCCGTTTCGTATCCGAAATACTGCCGCATCGCCGGGCCGATCCGCTCCGGGGTCGCCCGCCGACGATCCAATCCCAGAAAAGGAAAGCCGCCGCCCGAATTCTGCGGTACACGCCGGTCCTCGGTGGCGAGCCCGCCCAGCGTGTCGCCGGTCAAGTTGACCGCGATTACCAGCCGAGCGCCCATCGCCCGGCAGGTCGATACGGGCACCGGATTGACCAGGGCTCCGTCGATCAGCCAGCGGCCGTCGAGTTTGACCGGCTTGAAGATGCCCGGGAGTGATATAGAGGCCCGAATGGCGTCGATCAGGCGGCCCTCATCGATCCACACCTCATGGCCGGTCGCGAGTTCCGCGGCCACACCGGCGAAGGGCGTCGCCAACTCCTCGATACGGGTATTGCCGAGTTCGCGTTCCAATTCGCGCAACAACCGCTTGCCGCCGATGATGCCGCTGTCGGCGAAGGCAAAATCGAGCAGCTGGACCATACGGAATCGGGTCAGCATGCCGGCGAACCCCGCCAGGGTTTCCATCTTGTGTGCGAGGTAGAAGCCGCCGACCAGCGCCCCCATGGAGGTGCCGCAGATCAGATCGGGATAGATGCCGAGCTCGGATAGCCGCCGCAGCACGCCAATATGCGCCCATCCGCGGGCTACTCCGCCCCCCAGCGCAAACCCAATTCTCGGTCCGCTCATGATCGCGCTCTGCGTCCTCTGGAATCGGCAAATTCCGTCCCGGAATGGGTCGGAATTCCGACCGGTCGCCGGCGGTCTTTGATACCGGCAGATCAGCTTGAGATGGTAGCAACCGCATGATTTCTAATTTATTAAGATTGATAAAATTTAGCGAAAAACCGGGCCGATCCGGCCGGTAAACCGAATGGGGGTGGGCGGTATGCTCAAACTGTACAGCATGGATTTCAATTCGGCGGGGCAGCGGGTGCGGACGGCGCTGCACCTCAAGAATATTCCCTTCGACTACATCTCGGTGAAGGAGATCGGCTGGGACGCCTATCGCGAGGTAAACCCGCAAGGGCTGATGCCGACGCTCGACGTGGGCGGCCAGCTTTTCGCCCAGTCTACTGCGATCCTTGAATATCTCGAGGAGACCTACCCCAGCCCGCCGCTGCTGCCGGCCGATCCGGTCGAGCGGGGCCGGGTGCGGGCGTTTGCGCAATTCGTCGGCAGCGATATGCACCCGCTGCACGTCAGCCGCGTGCGCAATCGCTTGAAGGATGCTTTCGGTGCGACGGAGGAACAGACCCATGAATGGTACCGGCATTGGGTGACGACCGGGCTGACCGCGCTCGAAGAACTGCTGCGCCGGCGTCCGCAGCCGAGCCGATTCTGCTATGGCGAGACCCCGACGATGGCCGACCTCTATTTGATCCCCGAGGTTATGAACGGCCGCCGTTACGGCACCGACATGGCGCCGTTCCCGCTGATCGCCGCGGTCGACGAAGCCTGTCGCGCGCTGGCCGCCTTCCAGGCCGGGATGCCGGAACGACAGGCGGATTATCCGGAGTAAGGGTTCTGCCCGGTATATCTCCGGTCACCCGTGCAGCGCGGCCTTCGGCAGCATCACATGGATGCCGCTGTGGACGCTGACGATCTGGCTGACATGCAGGTCGGCGGCGATCGAGCAGAGGGTGTAGGCGTCTTCCTTCGACAGGTT
>CAYYBI010000533.1:0-3686 GCA_964469835.1 uncultured Rhodospirillaceae bacterium | reverse complement strand
CTCCTTGCCGATTTCTTTCGCCATTGGAGGAATTTGCACAGTCCGGGTCGGATCTGCGCAGTTCGTGGGGAGATCCGACTACAATCGGACCCCGTCGCGGCCGGCGCCTTCGGCCGCCGCGGGAGCACTGCCTGCGATGAGCGCTGGGGAATGAATGCCACATGATTGCCTACGAGCGAGCGGAGTTCGCGTACGAACCCTTTCCCTACGCCGTGATTCGGCCGGTGTTGTTGCGCCCACCCTTTTTGGTCAAACCTTCGGTCAAGGATTTGACCGGTTTGCCCTTATGAAGGTCGGACCGATCCACCTGCACCAATTGGCGCTGGCTCGGCGTCCTCGGATTGTAATTCTTTAATGCCATCCGGTTAGATTCCCGTGGTCACGTCGATCGATTGGCCTTCCTCGAGCCGTACGATCGCTTTTTTATAATCACTGCGCCGCCCGCGGCGGCCGCGAAACATTTTCGTCTTACCCTTTTGCCGCAAGGTGTTCACTGCGAGCACCTTGACGTCGAACAGTTGCTCGACCGCCAATTTGATTTCCGGCTTGGTCGCGTCCAACGGTACCCGAAACGTTACCTGATTGTATTCGGACCCGAGTGTCGCTTTTTCCGTGATGACCGGCGCGCGCACTAATTCGAACTGGCGCTCCTTGTTTACTCCGGCCTTGTTGAGATATTTCCAGCTCATTTGAGGCGCGCCTCCAGCGTCGCTACCGCTTCTTTCGTCAACACCAATGCGTCGCGGCGGAGGATGTCATAGACATTGGCACCCTGAGTTGGCAGCACGTCCACATTCGGTATGTTGCTCGCAGCACGCGCCAGATTTTGGTCAACGGCGGCACCGGCAACGATCAGGACGTTTGTAAGACCCAACTTGCCAAGCTTGCCGAGCAAATCCTGTGTCTTGGGCTGTGGCAGCGCCGCATTGTCGAGAATAATTAGCTTACCGTCCGCTTGTTTGGACGACAGCGCCGATTTCATGGCCAACCTGCGCACCTTTTTTTGCAGCTTATGGCCGTGATCCCGCACCACGGGGCCGAACACCGTTCCGCCGCCGCGCATTTGCGACGCCCGTATCGTGCCCTGACGCGCCCGGCCGGTGCCTTTCTGGCGAAACGGCTTCGCGGTCGTTCCGGAGACCTCGCCTCGGGTCTTGACCTTATGCGATCCCGCCCGCCGCTTGGCCAGTTGATATTTGACCATACGGGCAAGGATATCCTTGCGAACCTCAGCACCGAATACCGAGTCATCGAGATCGATATCGCCCGCTGCCTTGTTCTCAAGGGTGACGACGTTGCCCTTCATTCTTTTTGTCCCTCGGCCTGCTCGTTGCCTTGATCTGCCGGCGCCTCGCCTTCCGGCGCAGCGTCTTCGGATACACCTTCTTCCGGTGCCGCACTTGCCTCATCCGGCGTGTCGACCGCCCCACCCCGCAATGCCGCCGGGTACGGAACGTCGTCGGGCCGCGGGTGCTTCACCGCGTCGCTGATCAGGATCCAGCCCTCGGCTGCCCCCGGGACTGCGCCCTTAACGAGAATGACGCCGCTTTCCTCATCGCTGGAAACGACTTCTAGGTTTTGCGTCGTAATCCGCTTGTTGCCCATCTGACCGGCCATCTTTTTGCCCTTAAAGACCCGGCCCGGGTCCTGGCATTGGCCGGTGGAGCCGTGCGCGCGATGCGAAATCGAGACGCCGTGGCTTGCCCGCAAACCGCTGAATCCATGGCGCTTCATTGCGCCTGCGAACCCCTTGCCGATACTGATACCCGTGACGTCGACAAGCTGACCCGCAATGAAATGTTCTGCGCTCATCTCGGCGCCAACGTTCAGCAAGGCGTCCTCGGCAACCCGGAATTCCGCCAGTCGCTTCTTCGGCTCGACCTTGGCCTTCGCGAAATGTCCCCGCATCGGCTTGCTGGTGTTCTTGACTTTCGCCTTGCCTACACCGAGCTGCACCGCGTTGTAGCCATTCTTTTCAGCGGTGCGAACGTCGACGACTTGGCAAGTATCCACGGCAAGAACGGTCACCGGCAAATGCCGCCCGTCATCCGTGAAGACCCGGGTCATCCCCTTCTTTTGTGCGATCAATCCGCTACGCATGCCACTTCCAATTCTTTACCCGATTGGGCCTAAAGCTTGATTTCCACGTCGACGCCCGATGCAAGATCCAACTTCATCAAAGCATCCACTGTCTGAGGTGTCGGGTCGACAATGTCGAGGAGCCGCTTATGGGTCCGGATTTCGAACTGTTCCCGGCTCTTCTTGTCAACATGCGGCCCCCGCAAAACGGTAACCCGTTCGATCCGGGTCGGCATCGGAATGGGACCGCGAACTTGCGCTCCCGTCCGCTTCGCGGTGTTTACGATTTCCTGCGTCGATTGGTCGAGCACTCGGTGATCGAACGCTTTCAATCGTATTCGGATATTTTGATTTTCCATCGGGCTTTCTCTCGAAAAAAGCGCCCATTAGACGGGCGCCCTGTTTCGGCTGTTTTCTTATTCGACAATCGAGGTGACGACGCCGGCGCCAACGGTCTTGCCGCCTTCGCGGATCGCGAAACGCAGCCCGTCATCCATCGCAATCGGCACAATCAGCGTCACTTCCATCGAGATGTTGTCGCCCGGCATCACCATCTCCGTGCCGTCAGGCAACACCACCGATCCCGTGACATCCGTCGTCCGGAAGTAAAACTGCGGCCGATAGTTCGAGAAAAACGGCGTGTGACGGCCGCCCTCGTCCTTCGTCAGGATGTAGCACTCGCACTTGAACTTCGTATGCGGCGTGATCGACCCCGGCGCGGCCAGGACCTGACCCCGTTCCACGCCCTCGCGGTCGATGCCCCGCAGCAGCGCGCCAATATTGTCGCCCGCCTCGCCCTGATCCAGAAGCTTCCGGAACATCTCAACACCCGTGCACACCGTCTTCGACGTGTCCCGGATGCCAACGATCTCGATCTCGTCGCCAACATTCACGATGCCACGCTCAACACGGCCCGTGACAACCGTGCCACGACCCGAAATCGAGAACACATCCTCGATCGGCATCAGGAACGGCAGATCCTTCGGACGGTCCGGCTGCGGAATATACGCGTCGACCTGTTCCATCAATTCCTTGATCGAATCCGTGCCCGTCGCCGCATCGCCGCCTTCCAGCACCGCAAGCGCCGAGCCCTTCACGATCGGAATGTCGTCGCCCGGAAAGTCATACGAAGACAGCAGTTCCCGCACCTCAAGCTCGACCAGTTCCAGAAGCTCCTCGTCGTCAACCTGATCGACCTTGTTCAGATACACCACGATCGCCGGAACGCCGACCTGGCGCGCCAGCAGGATATGTTCCCGTGTCTGCGGCATCGGCCCGTCCGCGGCCGACACAACCAAGATCGCACCGTCCATCTGCGCCGCGCCCGTGATCATGTTCTTCACGTAATCCGCATGGCCCGGGCAATCAACATGCGCGTAATGGCGCGCCGCCGTCTCGTACTCAACATGCGCCGTGTTGATCGTAATGCCACGCTCCTTCTCTTCCGGAGCCTTGTCGATCTCAGCGTAATCCGTGAAATCGGCGCCCCCGGCCTCCGCCAATACCTTCGTGATCGCCGCGGTCAGCGTCGTCTTACCGTGGTCAACATGCCCTATCGTTCCGATGTTGCAATGCGGCTTCGTACGCTCAAATTTCGCTTTCGACAT
>CAYYBI010000532.1:0-5113 GCA_964469835.1 uncultured Rhodospirillaceae bacterium | reverse complement strand
CAGGTCGGGCGGACCTATGCGACATTGCTGGATGAATATCTGACCTGGCGGCAGGCGCAGCCGATGCCGTTCCAAGGCTGGCGCGAGGAAGGAAGCCGGCATCTGGATGGATTTATTCGGAGCCTCGGCGTCAATCGTCCTGACGAGGTCGCCGCGATCAGCCGTGACCTATTGCGCTATGATTTCTACATCAGTCCCAATGTGGACATCCGGCGCGATACGATTTGTGAGTTCGACTACGCGGTGGACGAGGCGTTGGGCGCCGAGCCGTCTTTCCCGCGCAAGCGGCAAACCTGGCTCTTGTTCCACACGACCGATTCCGTGGCGAGTAATTTTTTCAACGGCACCATGTTCCGGAAATCCTATCGGCGCATCACGCCGAAAATCATGGCCGATCCGATCGGCGCGCGCGCCAAGCTGGAACCGCGCGAAATCATGGCCATTGCCCGATGGCATCTGCTTCAAGGCAATCTGGAACAGGCGGACAAGATCGCGCGGCAAGTGTCGAAGAAACGGGATGACAATGCCGACGCCGCATACGTGCTGGGGGCGATTGCCGCGGAGACGGGCGATTTTGAAAGGGCATTAAGCCATCTCCGCCGGGCGGTGAATCTGGCGCCGAGCGATGCGGGCAATTTGGTGACAATCGGTAATGTCTTGAGTGCAATGGAAAATCTCGAGGACGCGCGTGAAGCGTACCGCCAGAGCATTCAACTTGATCCCAGTCTTGTCGAGCCGACCTATAATTTGGGGGTCATCTCTGCGATGCTGGAACAGAACGACGAGGCAATCCGCGCGTTTGAGCGTGTCATTGTCCTGCAGCCCGAATTTGCGGAAGGTCATTTCGGTCTCGGCGAAGTGCTGAATGCGGCCGGCCGTCTGGTCGAGGCGGCTGCCGCCTATGAAATGGCGCTCACCCTCAAGCCGGATTTTGCGGATGCAGCCGAAAGCCTCGACGCGATCCGTTCGCGTGTTGGCGGCACGCCGCCATCATCCGGTATCGAAGCGCCGCTCGGCGTATTGCCGCATTAGCAGCGGCAGTTCGTCGGCCGTCAGGACGCCTTCGGCGCGTGCGCCTCGGCCCAGGCGTCGGGAGCTTCGAGGAATTCACGCACCTTTGCGACGGTAGCCTTGTCCAGGCTACCGTCCACCTCGGCACAGGCCAGGACGTCCCACCAAGTCGCCAGACCATGCAGGTGCACGCCGGCTTTTTCCAGCGTCCGGATGCCTTCGGGAAAGATCCCGTAGTGAAAGATCACGAAGGTATGCCCGCACTGGGCGCCCGCTTCGCGCAGCCCTTCGACAAAACTGATCTTGCTGCCGCCGTCGGTCGCCAGATCCTCGACCAGGATCGCCTCGCGACCCTCGGGCAGCACCCCTTCGATCCGTGCGTTGCGGCCGAACCCTTTCGGCTTCTTGCGGATATAGACCATCGGCAGATCGAGGAGTTCCGAAACCCAGGCCGCGAACGGAATACCCGCGGTCTCGCCGCCGGCCACGACCGCGAGCTGCGCCACATCCACGGCTTCCCGGATTTGGTCCGCCATCATCGCCATCAATTGACGCCGCGCGTCCGGGAAGGAGATCAGCCGCCGGCAGTCGACATAGACCGGGCTCGGCCGTCCGCTGGTGAAAATGAACGGGTCGTCCGGCCGGAACAGCACCGATTTGGTTTCGATGAGCAGACGGGCGGTGACGCGGGTGGGATCTTCGGCCATTCGCTTCGATGTTTCCTGTGTTTTGGGCTAATCGGGTTGCAGGCTAATTGGCGGCACGGCGGAGCACATAGGCGCCGATTTCAAAGCGCTCGAAATGGTCGCCCAGCATCGGGTGGCGGATCGGTTCCATGGAGTGATCCGCTTCAAGATTGCGCTCGGCGACATAGGTCGTATGCGCGGCGTCGTGCACGAGCACATGATACCAGGGCTGGTCCTTCGGCGGTCGCGATTGCGCCATTTCCGCGTACCATTCCTCGCTGCCCTGAAAGACCGGATCGACATCGACAATCGCGCCGCGATAGTCGAACAGCTTGTGATGCACCAGTTGGCCCGGCCGGTATTGCGCGACAGATTCGGTCATCGGTTTCTTGATTTAGCTGGTTTGATTAGAACTACGACTCTCTCGGCAATCTGACTCGGCGGACGCGCGCTGTCCAGAATGATTGACACGGTCGCGCGCAATCCGTTTAGTCAGCGGCTCCAGCACCACTACCGAACGACATTCATATGCATGGCAATCTGCCCCCGCGCCACGGCGGAAAAATCGTTGTGGACGCCCTGAAGAGCCACGGTGTCGACACCGTATTTTGCCTGCCGGGTGAGAGCTTTCTCGGCATTCTCGATACCCTTATCGACACCCCGGAAATACGCCTTGTGACCTGCCGGCACGAGGCGGGCGCCGCCTTCATGGCGGAAGCCTATGGCAAATTGACCGGCAAGCCGGCGGTCTGTCTGGTTACGCGCGGACCCGGCGCCTGCAACGCGTCGATCGGCGTGCACCAGGCAAAACACGACTCGACGCCGATGCTGGTGCTGATCGGCCACGCGACACGCTACGAGGTGCAGCGCGAGGCGTTTCAGGAAATCGAATACCGGTTGATGTATTCGGAACTCACCAAATGGGTGGCGCAAGTCGACAGTGTCGACCGGATTCCCGAATTCATCAGCCGCGGTTTTTCGTTGGCGTCTTCCGGACGCATGGGGCCGGTCGCGCTGGTCATGCCGGAAGATATGCTTGATGACGAATGTGCGATCCCCGATGCCCGGAAGGCGTTGCCCGTTCAACCGGAACCGTCGGCGGCCCAGCTTGCCGACTTCAGGGCGCGGCTGGAAAAGGCGCAGCGGCCGTTTCTGATCGTCGGCTCGGTGATGTCGGAACAGGCGGTTCTCGACATGACCGTCTTTGCCGAGGCTAACGCCATCCCGGCGACGCTCGGGTTCCGGCGGCACGACAATTTCGACATGACGAGTCCGTGCTACGCGGGCGATCTCGGCTATGGGACGGTGCCGGGCGACCTGCCCGAGCGGGTCAAGCAGGCGGATCTGGTCATCGCCGTGGGCACGCGGCTGAATACGATCATTACCCAGGACTTCACGCTGTTCGACCGGCTCGGCGATACGCAGGAGCTGATCCATGTTCATCCCTCGGTCGAGGAGATCGGACGGCTCTATACGCCGGTGCTCGGTATTCAGGCGGGTGTGACCGAATTCGCGGCCGCGGTGCGCGCCTTGGACCCTGTCGACAGTAGCGGCCGCCGGAAATGGGTCGAGGACGCCAACGCGGCCTATCGGGAAACGCTGACGCCGCCGCCCTGCGCCGGGCCGCTCGATCTTGGCAAAATCATGATCCAGCTGCGCGAATGGCTGCCCGAGGATGCGATCGTCACCATCGATGCCGGGTCCTATTCGAGCTGGCCCTTGCGCTTCCTGCAGTTCAAGCGGCCGATGCGACTGCTGGCGGGCAATGTCGGGGCAATGGGGGGCTCGATGCCGGCCGGCGTGGCGGCGGCGATCACCTGTCCCGACCGGCAGGTCGTTACCTTGCTGGGTGACGGCAGCGCGCTGATGACCGGCCAGGAAATCGCCACGGCGATGCAGAACGGCGCCAAGCCGATCGTCATCCTGTTCAATAACAATACCTACGGCACCATCCGTCTGAACCAGGAGAACCGCTTCCCCGGCCGGGTCAGCGCCACGGACCTCGTCAATCCGGACTTTGCCGCCTGGGGCCGCTCGTTCGGCGCGCATGGCGAAACCGTGGAGCGGACCGAGGACTTCCTGCCGGCCCTGGAACGCGCCGCGGCCAGCGGGACGGCGGCGGTGATCGAACTCAAGGTCGATACCGATCTGGTCTCGGCCCGCACCACCTTGAGCGCGGCGCGCGACCGCGCCCTGGCGGCGCAAAAGGCGGAATAGCGGCGCGTCAGACCGCGGTCGAATGGCGCGGCGTTGCTGCGGCGTCTTTCTTGAGGTAACGGTCGAAGGCGGCGGCGACCGTGCGGATCAGGAGGCGGTTCCGGGGCGCGACCCGGATCACCGATCCCTCGACGCTGACCACACCATCGTCGTGAAGCGGCGCCAGCGCGTCGATTTCGTCTGCGAAATACCCGGCATCGCTACCGAAGCGGCCGGTGGTTTCGTCCAAATCAACCGTCAGATCGCACATCAATCGTTCGATGACGGCGCGGCGCAGGCGGTCGTCGTCGTCGATGGCGATTCCCCGTGCCGTCGGCAGGGTGCCGGCGTCTACCGCGGCAGCCCATTGCCGAACATCGGGCGTGTTCTGGACATAGCCTTCCGTCAGCATGCCGATCGATGAGGCGCCCAAACCAAGCAGCGTCGGGGCGTCGTCCGCCGTATAGCCTTGGAAGTTACGGTGCAGGGCGCGGTGTTCGTCCGCCGCCGCGAGTTGCGTGTCCGGAAGGGTGAAATGGTCCATACCGACCGGTGCGTATCCGACCGCGGACAGGCGTTTTGCCGCGGCCTCGAATTGCTGCCAGCGTTCGATGGTGCCGGGCAGGGCTTCTTCGTCGATCAACTTCTGATGCTGCTTCAGCCATGGCACGTGAGCGTAGCCGAACAGGGCGATCCGCGACGGCGCCCAACCGATGATTTTCTCGACGGTGGCGAGGATCACGGTGACCGTCTGGCGCGGCAACCCGTACATGAGGTCGATATTGACGTCGGCGATTCCGGCTGCGCGCAGTTCCGCGGCGACACGGGCGACGACGTTATAGGGCTGGATGCGGTTAATCGCCTGCTGGACCGTCGGGTTCAGGTCCTGCACGCCAAGGCTTGCCCGTGTCACGCCGGCTGCGGCGCAGGTCAAGATGAAGTCCCGGGTGACCGATCGCGGGTCGATTTCGATGGCGATCTCGGCGTCGGGGCGTACCTCGAAGCGCTGCCGGATGTGGTCCAGCAGGCCGGCGAATGCGGCCGCTTCGAGGGTGTTGGGCGATCCGCCGCCAAAGTGAATCTGGTTTACCGTCAACCGGCCGGGAATTGCGTCAGTGACCAGATCGATTTCGCGGATAAGGCGGTCTTGGTACTGCGCGATGATTGTCGCATCGCGGACGACGCGAGTGTTGCAGCCGCAAAACCAGCATAGCTCCCGG
>CAYYBI010000531.1:0-3635 GCA_964469835.1 uncultured Rhodospirillaceae bacterium | reverse complement strand
AAGCAGGTGATGTTCGACAAGCCGGCTCAGCGCTACGGCGCGGTGATCGGCGGCAAGCTCGATATCCTGATGGAACAGCCCGGCGACGTGATCAAGCATGTCCAGGCAGGCAAGCTGCTGCCGGTGCTTAGCGTCTGGCCGGAGCGGTTCAAGATCTTCGCCGATACCAAGGCAACCGGTGCCGATTTCGGCATGAAGTGGAACCCGTTGCTCCGCATCCGCGGACTGTGGGTAAAGAAGGACACGCCGAAGGAAATCAAGGCGTATCTCGAGGCAGTCTTTAAGGAAGCCTATGACAGCAAGGTTCATCAAGCGTTCCTGAAGCGCAAGAGCCTGGATATCGTAAATTCCTACTACAACACCGCCGACACAACGAAGGTGCTCGACGAAACGATCAGCACCTACGCCAAGATCTTCAAGGCCTCCGGCCAGAAGCTTCGCAAGGATCTTAAATAGGCCGAAAAACGGCCAATGGCACACGCACCGTGCCAAGTTCGCCCGCCCACCCAAAACCCGGTGGGCGGGCGCCCTCTTGGGTCGTCCGCCGCTAGGGTAGAGCCTTACGTTACGGAGCAGTGCATAAGATTGGGGGAATTTCGATGACGTCCGGCGACAATGTCTCGACGCGGCTACGCGACCGCATGATTTGGGAAGCGCTCGCCTGGATCGCTTTTGCAGGGCTGGTCTATTTCCTCACGCTCGACTTCGATGCGCCTTTGCCTATCTATCAGCTCGGCGCCGCGTTTTGGCCGCAGGTCGTTGTCGTCATTATGGTCATCGCGGCGCTTACCCTGCTCGTTTCAAGGTTCGTGCGCGGCGTAGAGGGTGACGCCAAGGACGAGCAAATTACCCACCTGGACGACCTCCCCGCCGGCACCAGCGGCGTCCCGTTGAACACACTCGCCATGTTCGCGCTGCCGCTTATCTGGGTCTACGGCCTGCACCAGATGGGTTTCCTGCTATCGACACCGCCGTTCCTGATCGGTTTCACCTGGCTGATGGGGGTGCGCCGGCTACGCACTTTGTTCGGTTTCAGCCTCGGCTTCTATGCGGTGCTTGTCCTGGTGTTCTACAAGCTCATATTCACGCCCTTGCCGATGGGCGCCGGCTGGTTTCACACGATCAGCGGCGAAATCATCGCCTTGATCCAATAAGGCGCAGCGGTCATGGAAGATTTCCTCAACGGCACGACCCTGTTGTTCACCAGCCTGACCGGCGTCACGATTTTCATCGGCGGCTTGCTCGGCGGGCTGGTCTTCGGCGCGATTCCAGGGTTGAACGTGCTGACCCTTGCCGCAGTGCTGCTACCGTTCACCGCCTGGATGCCGGCGGAGCACGCCATCATGCTCTATGGCGTGATCTATGTCTCCGGCGTCTACGGCGGCGCCATTACCGCCATCCTGTTCAATATTCCCGGTTCCGTCGAGAACGCGCCGACCGCGTTCGACGGCTATCCGATGACCCGCCAGGGCAAGGCCAGCCGAGCCATCGGTTACGCCGTGACCTGTTCCGCGATCGGCGGCACCCTCTCGGCCATTCTTATGATGATCGCGACCGAGCCCATCGCCGATTTCGCGATCTCCACCTTCGGCCCGGTCGAAATCACCGCACTGATTTTCTTCGGCCTTACCGTGGTCGCCGGCGTCGGTTCCCGCTCGCTCGCCAAGGGATGGCTCTCGCTCGGGCTGGGACTGCTGATCGGCTCGGTCGGCGGCGACCCGGTGGGCGCGGTGCCGCGGTTTACCTTCGGATCGCTCTATCTCACCGGTGGGCTCGGCTTCATTCCCTTGATCCTCGGCCTGTTCGCGGTCAGCGAAGTTTTCCTCCAGGGCCAGAAGATTGCCCAAGGTAAATACGAAGCACCGACGATTTCCGTCGACTACCCGTCATTCGCCGATTTCTGGGCGATGCGCTACGGCGTCATGCGCTCGACGGTGATCGGCTGGTTCAGCGGCATTCTGCCGGGTGTCGGCGCGACCTTGGCGGCCTTCCTCTCCTATAACGAAGCGGTCCGCTGGTCGAAAACGCCGGAGAAATTCGGCACCGGAATTCCTGAGGGCGTAGTTGCGCCGGAAACCGCAAACAACGCGGCAACCGGCGCCGCCATGATTCCGCTGCTGGCCCTTGGTCTGCCCGGCGGAGCGCTTACCGCCATGATGATCGGGGTCTTCAACGTGCACGACATGGAGGTCGGCCCCCTCATCATGATGGAAGCGCATGACCTCGTCTGGATCCTGTTCGCTTCGATGTTTTGGGCGAGCCTGGCAATCCTCCTGCTCGGGATCGTGGAATCCAAGTGCATCGTCCACATGCTGCGGATTCCCTTCACGCTGCTCGCGCCCGGCATCCTGTTGTTCTCGACGGTTGGCGCCTATTCGCTGCGCGGCAATGTTTTCGACGTCTACACGATGTTCATTGCGGGGATCGCCGGGTTCTTCCTGCGCCGCAGCGACTATTCCGTACCGGCCATCGTCATGGGCGTCATCCTCGGACAGATTGGCGAAAATTCTATGGCGCAGGCGCTGACGATGCTGGACTACAATTTCCTCGGGTTCTTTACCGAGCCGGTATCCGGAGTTTTGATAACCGTCGGCCTGTTGACCGTGGCGACGGGTATCTTTCGCCGGGCGCAGCGCTATTTCGGCTGGACCTTTAAGCGAAGCAAACCGACGCAATAGTGTCTCATCCCGTCGGAAGACGGCAACGATGAAGGGAAATCGGCATGCGGCTTGAAAACAGGGCGGCCATCGTGACCGGCGGCGGTAGCGGCATCGGCCGCGGCATCAGCCTGGAATTCGCTGCCGAAGGCGCGCGTGTCGCCATCGTCGACCTCAACGCCGACAATGCAAAAGCCGTGGCGGCGGAAATCAAATCCACGGGCGGCACCGCCCGCCCCGTGACCTGCGATATCACCGACGAAAAGGCCGTCGCCGCGATGGCGGAAACCGTCGCCGGTGAATTCGGCGGCATTGACATCCTGGTCAACAACGCAGGGCGGCGGATCATCAAATCCTTCGCCGACCATACGCTGGCGGATTGGCGGGCCATGATCGATACCAACCTGACCAGCCAATTTCTCTGCGGCAGGGCTGTCCTACCCTATATGCAGCGGACCGACAAAGGCCGAGTCATCAACATCGCGTCGGTCGCGGCCCATATCGGCCGCCCCGACCGGGCTGCCTATTGTGCGGCCAAGAGCGGTATCCTCGGGCTGACGCGCGGTTTCGCCGCCGACATGGCCGGCACCGGCATTCGCGTGAATTCGATTTCGCCGGGATCGATCCACACGCCGATGAATGCCTCCTACGCGACCGATGAAAATGTCGATTGGGGCGGCGAAACCCTGGCGGGTCGTTGGGGCACCCCGGCGGATATCGCCAAGGCGGCCGTGTTTCTGGCATCCGACGATTCCGACTTCATGACCGGCTCGGACATGAAGGTCGAAGGCGGCTGGCTCGCCGCGCGCGCGCGCGACGGCGAGTAGCGCGTATGTCCGGGATGCGGCTCGCCAGTAAATCAGCCATCGTTACCGGGGCCGGAAGCGGTATCGGCGCGGGTATCGCCACCGCCTTTGCGGCCGAAGGGGCCGCCGTGGCAGTCATCGACATCGACGCGGACAAGGCCGAGGCGGTCAC
>CAYYBI010000530.1:0-4319 GCA_964469835.1 uncultured Rhodospirillaceae bacterium | reverse complement strand
GCAGCATCGTCAGGGTCCGGATGTTCTGCGACAGGACGAAACGCCGAAAGCCGGTCGATAGCGCATAGAAGCCGAGAAACAGCGCTACGGGAAGCACTACCGTGGCGCCGATTGGACCGATCAGGCTTTGCTGATCGTTGGTCAGCAGGTGCCCCGATCCTATGGCATAGGCGGCGGCGAACCATATGAGCAGGAGCCCGGCGAGGGTGGCCTTGCGAAGTGCGGTCCATTCGGCAGCATGGGGAGTCATGGTCATTTCGAGTCCTCCTATATTAATGTGTATATGCACTTATTTAGGCAAAAAAATATCACCCTTGAGCTACCGCGACCGTCGCCGCGAGATCGTCGAGGAAACCGGACCAGCGATCCTGTCCCAGTGTTTCGACAAGCCGCGACTGGACTTCCCGCCAACGGGGCAGGGCGTCGTCCAACACCCGCTTACCGTCGTCGGTCAGGCTGATCCTGCGGACCCGCGCGTCCTTCTCCTGGTAAATCCGGATCAATCCCCGTCCGAGCAGGGGCTTGAGGTTGCGGGTCAATGTCGTGCGGTCCATTACGAGCGCTTCGGCCAGCCGGGTCAACGGCAGGTCGTCGCGTCGCGACAATGTCGCCAGCAAGGTGAATTGCGTCGCCCGCAGCCCGGTCGGCGCTAGGGCCGCGTCATAGGTCTGCGTCACGACCCGCGTCGCCTTGCGCAAATTCGCGCAGGTACAGGCCGCAACATCGGCCGCGTCGCGAGGGGATTTATGTGTGCCGTTGACGGTCATATGTGTATATGCACCTAATGTTTCATGATGTCAACCCGGCAATAGCGAACTTTTCTGAATCTGATGGGATGAAGCCCAATCGAAGATCAAATTGTATGGTGCACATGATGTTTTCTCGATCCGACGTAATTTTGACCCGATACGGGAGACACCAATTCAATGAAACTTCAGGCCGAAACAACGGCGCGGGCGCTGGCCCTTCGATGCGGAGCATTGACCGTGGACGAGATCGTCGTCTGGGCGGATGCGGTCATCCTTGAGGAACCTGCGGTCGATCCCCGGCTGTTCGATGTTTCGTTGGCAAAGACGCCGGCCGCAATTTTGTCGGCGCTCAATGTATTCGGCGCGTCAACTGAGAAGCCGCGCGTCGCCAGGCTGGCCTTCCGTTTCTTTCACGCATCGCTTGTTGCGGGTCGGGCGGATTTTTCGCGTATTGCCAAGGCACTGTACGACATGGTGGGAGAACATTACGTCCCATATCCGGGACAAGGGGCGCCGATGTGGGCATTTTGGGACACCTATGACCTCGCGACCGATGGCATCGCCAGAAATGTCGAGGAGGTCGAGGCGGACATGCTGGCCTACTTGCACGCAAACATGGAATAGCCGCCTCACCTTTCCCTCCCGTGCATGAATGTGTTGCAATGCCGAAAAACAGGGGAGGGATGCCGATGCCGTATGTCGAGAACCACGCGGCAAAGATTTATTACGAGGCGCATGGTGCCGACGGACCGGCGATCGCTTTCGCCCATGGCCGTGGCGGCAATGCCGCGAGCTGGTGGCAGCAGGTGCCGCATTTCGCCGACCGCTACCGCGTGGTCGTGTTCGATCATCGGGGCTTCGGCCGCTCGATTTGCCAACCTGGCCGGTTCGATCCGAAATATTTCGCCGATGATCTGGCGGCCGTGCTAGACGATGCCGGCGTCGGCTCGGCGTCGCTGGTGTGTCAGTCGATGGGCGGTGTAACGGGAATGGGATTCGCATTGGCGCATCCGGATCGCACCGACTGCCTGGTGCTCGCCTGTACGTCCGGCGGCATTGTCACCGATGCGCTTGGCGAGTGGCGCAAGTCGCGGGGTTCGCTTCTCGAGAACACCGGCTTCGCGGCGGCGCTGGCGCCCGATTATGGCGAGCGGGAGCCGGCCATGGCGCATCTTTACGGACAGATCCGCGCCTTCAACACGGGTGAGGGGCCGGCGGCGCGGGCCCGCAGCCGGGGCTCGGTCTCGGAGAATGATCCGGCGAAGCTGACCGGCTATACGACGCCCACCCTGATCGTCACCGGTGAAACCGATCAGCTCTTCCCGCCGGCGCTGCTGCATGAGGTCGCAACCCTGATTCCGGGATGCGAGGTGGCGGACCTGCCGGTGGTTGGCCATTCCGCGTACTTTGAGGACGCCCCCGGCTTCAATCGTATCGTCGGCGAATTCCTCGGCCGCCACGCGGGATCGGGCTGATGGCGGGCCGGTCCGACGGCTTCTGTCCCTATATCGACATTCGCATCGCCGGGGCTGCGTCGGGACCGTTGTCCGGCCTGACCTTCGCGGCCAAGGATTTGTACGATATTGCCGGTCATGTTACCGGCGGCAGCAACCCGGACTGGCTGGAGACCCATCCGCCGGCGGAGAAGCACGCCTGGGCGGTCGAGACATTGCTCGCGGCCGGGGCGACGCTTACCGGTAGGACGATCACCGACGAATTGTCGCTCGGAATTCTGGGCGAAAATGCCCATTACGGCACGCCTGAAAATCCCCGTGCGCCGGGCCGAGTTCCCGGCGGTTCGTCGAGCGGTTCGGTCTCCGCCGTGGCCGGCGGGCATGTCGAATTCGCGCTGGGCAGCGATACCGGCGGATCGGTGCGCATTCCCGCGGGATTTTGCGGATTGTATGGCATGCGGACGACGCATGGCCGAATTCCGCTGGACGGTGTGCTGAAACAGGCGCCGAGCTACGATACGGTCGGCTGGTTCGCGCGCGACGCCGACCTCTTCGCCCGGGTGAGCGCGGTCATGCTGCAGGGAGAGATTCCGGCGGTACCGCCAGCGCGCATGATCATCGCGGCGGATGCGTTCGAGGTGGCCGACGCCGCAGTCCAGGACGCGCTGGCGCCGATTGTCGATACGGTCGCCGGGGCGATTGGTGAGTCCGCGACCGAACGGGTGTGCCCGACCGGTCTCGACGACTGGAAAGCGCAGCAGGCGGTGTTGCAGGGGCGCGAAGCGTGGGAGAGCTTCGCCGATTGGATCGACCGCACCAACCCGCGTTTCGCCTATGACGTGGCGCGCAACCTGGCGCAGCGGGCGGCGATCACCGATGCGGAGGTGGCGGCGGCGAAACCGGTCCGCGCCGGGCTGATCGAGCGGATTGACGACCTGACCCGCGATGGTGGCGTGATTTGCCTGCCGACCGCACCGTTTCCCGCGCCGTTGGCCGGACGACGATTGTCGGAATCGGGACCTGACCGGGATCGCATCCGCCAATTGACTTGCATTGCCAGCGCCAGCGGCGCGCCACAGATCAATCTGCCCCTGGCGACCGTCGACGGGTTTCCTGTTGGCCTCTCGCTGCTGGGCGCCCCCGGCGGGGACGAAATGCTCGCCGGCTTCGCCCGTCTCCTCGCGTCCCAGGATCGCTAGGCTACAAGACGCAGACCACTTCGAGTTGGATCAGCATGCCGCCGTCGAATGGTGATTTTACTGCGTGGCGGGCGGGCCGGTCGTCTTCCTCGGGGAACAGGGCGAGCCATTCCCGGTTCACCGCATCGCGGTCTGAGGTATCGGCCATGAAGACGGTGAGCTTGCCGACATCGCCGAGCGTCGCGCCGGCGCCTTCTACCAGCGTCTTCATATTGGCGAAGGCGTTGCGGGTCTGTGCGTCCAGCGTGTCGGGCAGGGTGCCCGTTTCCTGGTCAAAGCCGGTAATGGCGCCGGAAAAAATCATATTGCCGATGCGGGTGCAGTGAGAAATCGGATTCTTGTGCTTGATCAGTCCCGGAATATCCATCGATTGGCGTTTTGCCATGCCTGGCTCCCCCGTGTTGGTGGTTTTGTGTGGCGCGTTGTGCCCATCCTGCCGATGACGGCCGGCGCTGGCAATTCGCGGGAGGACATTGCGGTGATGGCGCGCGCGTCGGGCTGCGGCTAAAACAGGCGCATGGCAGGAACGGATAGCAGCAGGGAAGGCGTGACCGGCGGGCCCGTGGTGGTGCTGGTCGAGCCGCAGCTTGGCGAGAATATCGGCTTCGCCGCGCGCGCCATGCTGAATTGCGGATTGACCGAGCTGCGACTGGTTCGGCCGCGCGACGGCTGGCCGAATGAGCGGGCACGGGCGGCGGCGGCCGGCGCGGACACGGTAATCGACGGCGCCCAGGTGTTCGAACGTACTGCGGACGCGGTGGGCGACCTGTCCCGCGTGTTCGCGGCGACGGCACGGCACCGCGACATGATCATGCCGGCGATGACGCCGCGCCGTGCGGCTGAAACGTTGCGAGTGGAAGTGGCGGCGGGTTTGCGCTGCGGTTTGATATTCGGTCCGGAACGGTCCGGGCTCGAGA
>CAYYBI010000529.1:0-8378 GCA_964469835.1 uncultured Rhodospirillaceae bacterium | reverse complement strand
TCGGGAATGTCGTCATACCCGGTCGTGCTGGCGAACTCCGCCACATAAGCGGTCAGTGACTCCTGAATGTTGGCGTTTGGCGTGTCGGGCATGGCGGGTGTCCTGTTTGGCAGTTCAGCGCGATTGCCGCATTGAATGCGGCGGCCGCTTTCCATAGGGTTTTTGGACAGATACAGAAATTCAAACGGAAGTCCGAGGGTATCATGGCATTTAATCCCGCTTCGGCGGCGCTTTCCAGATTCAAGGTGATCGATCTGACGCGGGCACGGGCAGGGCCGACCGCGGTTCGCCAGCTGGCGGATTGGGGGGCCGAGGTCATCAAGGTGGAGATGCCCGGCGATCCGCAATATTCCGATCTTGCGGCGCGGCACAGTCCGGATTTCCAGAACTTGCATCGCAACAAGCGGTCGATCACGCTGGATCTGAAACAGCCCGACGGGATCGCCATTCTGAAAAAGCTGATCGCGGGGGCGGATGTGGTGGTCGAAAATTACCGGCCCGACGTCAAGGTCCGGCTCGGCATCGACTACGAAACCTTGAAGCAATCTAATCCCGGCCTGGTCTATGCAAGCATTTCCGGTTTCGGCCAGGACGGCCCCTATGCGAATCGGCCGGGCCTCGATCCGATCGTCCAGGGTATGGGCGGCCATATGATGGTGACGGGCGAACCGGGCCGCGGCCCGATGCGGTCCGGCGCGGCGATCTCCGACGTCACCGCCGGGCTGCTCTGCGCCAACGGCGTCGTCACCGCGCTGCTCGAGCGCGAGCAGTCCGGCGAGGGGCAGTGGATCCACACCTCGTTGATCGAGGCGATGATCTTCCTGCTGGATTTTCAGGCGGCGCGCTGGACCATGTCGCAGGATTTGCCGAAACAGCTCGGCAACAACCATCCGACCCACTCGCCGATCGGCGTGTTCAAATCGCGCGACGGCTACGTCACGCTGTCGCCGATGCCGGCGATGTGGCCGAAGTTCTGCAAGGCGCTCGGGGCGGAGGAACTGGTCGAGCGGGAGGAATTCAAGACGCCGACGGCGCGCTACCACAACCGTCCTGCGCTCAACGCGGAAATCGAGAAAATCACGCCGTCCAAGGACACTGGGGATTGGATCGAGCTGATGAACGCCGCCGGCATTCCGTGCGGACCGATCTACTCGCTGGATCAGACATTCGATGATCCGCAGATCAAGCATCTCGGCATTGCACAGACCGTTGAGTCGCCGGCGCTCGGGCCGACGACGATCATCGGCCAGCCGATTCACATGAGCCGGACGCCCAATCATATGGTGAGCGCGAGTCCCGAATGCGGCGAGCACACGGAGGATATTCTGGCCGAACTCGGCCATGATGCGGACAGCATCGCGGATCTGCGGGACCGCAAGGTGGTGTGACGGAAAGCCGGGCCGGCGTTCGGGTAAATCCTAACGGCCTTGCCAGCGCGGCGGGCGTTTCTCCTTGAAGGCGAGGATTCCTTCTTTCGAATCTTCGCTTTGCAGGACCCGGTCGGCGACGTCCCGCGCCATATACATCCGGTCAACGAAGGGCAGGTGCTCGCCGCGGCGGGCCGCTTCCTTTATCGCGCGCACCGCAAGCGGCGCGTTCTCCAGGATCTCCGCCGCCCAGCGTTCGGCCGCCGGAATCAGCTCGTCCGGCGCCACCACTTCGTTGGCAATACCGAACCGGAAACACTCCGATGCCGGGATCGGCTTGCCGCGCATCAGATAAGCCATCGCCTGCACCCAGGGGATCGACTGGGCGCACAGCGTCGGCCCGCTTACCGACGAGATGCCGCGCTTGACCTGCGGCCAGCCGAGCGATGCGCGCTCCGACATGAGGACGATGTCCGAATTGAAGGCAAAGCCGCCCCCTTGTGCGTAGCAAGGGCCGTTGATGGCGCAGATGATCGGTTTGTAGATATGGCGCTGGAACAGATAGAGCTCGTCATTCGACATCACCTCACCGTCGTCTTCCGGCTGGGTTTCGAGCAAATCCTTGCCGCTGCAAAATACCTCGCCGTTGGCGCCGATCACCGCGAGCCAGATATCGGGATTGCTGTTCACGTCCTGGTAAGCTTCCTGGACCTCCTTGCGCATGGTGCGGTTGATCGCGTTCCGTTTTTCCGGCCGATTGAGGGTGATCCAGGCGACATGATCCCTGACTTCATAAAGTACCGCTTCGCCCTGCATTCGATCTCACCTTTCTTTTTTTGTGGTGCGTTAACGTTTTCCGCCCTTTCAGGTGTCGCCGCGGCGGCGATTTAGATAGTGCTCGTAGTCTCTTAGACCTACCAGCGCGACCGCCGCGTTCGGCAATTCGTCGAACACCGGGAGGCCCATTTCCAGCGCACGGTTTCGCTCCTCGAACTTACGCGCCTCGATCTCGGGCTCGCCGTCGGAGCGCAGGACCAGGACGAAATGGGTTTTGCCGACACTTTCCTCGCGCACGCGGATGGCGGCCCGCACCAGATTGCCGAACACGTCACGGTCGCGGTCGTTCGGGTTCAGGAATTGCGGCATGTTGATGTGAACCACCATCGCGTCGAGTTGTTCGTTTTCAACGATTTCGCGTAACAGCGTCTCCGCGACGAGGCCGTCCTCGACCTTGAGCGTGCCGGACGGGGTGTCATATGGATTGTCCAGGCTGGTGCCGGGCGGCAACTCCATCGCCTTCAGGGTGGCCAAGGTTCGGTCGCTGGCGCGCGGCACCGACAATCCGTTGCGGGCGAACATATCGGTGGCGAGCACGCCCGTGCCGCCGCCATTGCCGAACAGGGCGACCGAATGTGTCGGCTTGTCCGCATTCGGCCTCAAGTGCTGCAAGATCAGGAGTTGGTCGAGCATTTGCTCCAGCGTATCGACAAGGATGGATCCGGTCTGGCGGGCAAGCGCGGTCCACATCCGGTCGTCGCCGGCGAGTGCGCCGGTGTGCGAAACGGCGGCGCGGCTGCCTTCCTGCGTGCGCCCGCCCTTTAGAATCACCACCGGCTTCCGCGCTTTTGCGGCGCGCAGGATTTCGAAGAACCGGCGGCCGTCGCGGATATGCTCCAGATACATGCCGATGACGGTCGTCTCTGGATCATCAAGGAAATATTCCAGCATATCCGAAGGACTCAAATCCGCACAGTTGCCCATCGACAGCACGGCGCTATAGCGGATGCCGCGACGCCCGCCGCGGCGCAGCAGGTCGCGTGTCAGCCCGCCGCTTTGCGAAATGATGCCGACCGGCCCGACGATGCCGTCCGTGCCGCGGTCGTAACTGATGCGCCCGCCCGGACTGTAGGTCCCGAGACAATTCGGGCCGAGCAGGCGCATGCCGCCCGTGTGCGCCGCACGGACCAGCTCCGCCTCCAGCGCTTTGCCGCTCCCCCCCATCTCACCGAAGCCGGATGAAATCACTTGTGCGAATTTCACCCTTCCGTTCGCCGCCGCAAGGATCGCCGGAATATGGCGCGCACCGATACCGATAAAGGCGTAGTCGACCGGTGACGGCGTTGCGTCGAGCGTCGGATAGGCCTGGAGCCCTTCGATCTCCGGTGCCTTGGGATGGATCGGGTAGATCTCGCCGGTAAAGCCGAGTTTCAGCGTTGCCTGGATGAAATCATTCGCAAAGCCGCGGCCTGCCGTCGACGCGCCGAAGACGGCAATGGTGCGCGGCCGGAAGAGCGGATCGAAGGAGGTGGGCGGACTAGCCATCGGACGCCGGCCGTTCCGCCAGGATGATGCGCGCGTCGGCGGCGACCGCGCCGGTCGAGGACACGATCAGCGGGTTAATGTCGATCTCGCGAATCAAAGCGGCATGGGTGAGAAACAGTCCGTTCGCTCCGCCCAGGCTGAGCAATGCCTGGACGATTGCGTCCTCGGAAACCGGAGGGCGGCCGCGCGCTCCCTTGAGCACGGCGGCGGCGCGAATTTCGCCGATCATTTCACGCGCGTCGATTTCCTCGATCGGGCAGAGCCGGAAGGAAACATCTTCGAGCAGCTCAATGAATATCCCGCCCAGGCCGAACATGATCGCCGGACCGAAACAATCGTCGACGATCCCGCCGATCACCACTTCGGTGCCTGGCGGCGCCATCTCTTCGACGAGGAAGCCTTCCAACGCAACGCTGTGCGCCGCCGCAGATTCGGCAATCTCCCGACATGCATCCTGCACCGCCTGCGGTGTTTCCAAGCCGATTCGAACGCCGCCAACGTCGCTCTTATGTGTCGCGTCCGGTGCCACGAGTTTCGCCGCAAAAGGAGGCTGCAGTTCTCCAATAACATCTCCGGCATCGTCAGGTGCCGTGAACGTTACCGAGCGGGGAACGGCGATGCCATATGCCGACAGGACGGCTTTGGACGCCGCTTCCGGAAACGCGGTGCGTCCCGAGCGCTGCGCTTCGCGCATTTGCGTATTGAAGTCGGTCACGAGAATTCCTCGGCGAATGGTTCGACACCGAGGAAGATAGCCTTGCGTTGGCGTAATCACAAAACCGGGCAGGTCAGCGAGCTGGTGGCTGGTTCGCCCGTGTCAGCCCGTGTCGCGGTTTAGGACGATGTTGTTCCAGCCATCGGTGGACGCGGTCCAGCCGGGGCGGACGACGGTCGTGCTGTCGTATTCCTCGACGATCAACGGACCCTGGCGCGGCGTTGCATCGAGGTCCAGCCGGCTCAGCACGGGCGTCTCGATCCAGCCGTGCTCGGGCCCGTAATAGGCGGACCGACTGCTGGTGGGCGCCCGAAAGACCTGGTCAAGATCGACATGGTCCGGCAGCCGGGGCGCGTTCGGAATGCCGCGGCCAACCACTTTCAGGGAGACGAATTGAAGGCCCTCCTCGTCCGACCGGTAGCCGAAAGTGCCTTCATGCGCGACCGCGAAGGCCTCGGCGAGCGCGGCGATATCGGCTTCTGTGAGCGGCGTTTCGCCGACCGGTATCGAAAGGGCGGTGTTCTGGCCGATATATTTGATTTCCGCCGAGCAGATGATCTGGCGTGCCGCCGGCGCGTAGCCGTTGGCTGCCAGCAGGTCATTCGCCTCGGCGCGCAGCGCGTCAATTACCGCGGTGCAGTCGCCAAGATCCAGCCCGTCGATCGGTTGGTAGAAGGCGCGGATGCACTGATGCTCCACATCCGCGAATAACAGGCCGAGCGCACTGAACAGCCCGGCCGCGGGCGGAACGGTGATGCGATCGATCCGCAGTGCTTCCGCGAGGCCGGAGACATGCACCCCGCCATTGCCGCCAAAGGCGAGGATGCCGAAGCGCGCCGGGTCGAGACCGCGTTCCGACGAGACCGCGCTGAGCGCCCGCATCATTCGGGCGTTGGCGATCTGATGGATGCCATAGGCGGTATCCGTTGTGTCTTGGCCCAACGCATCGCCCTGCCGGGCGACCGCGCGCTCCGCCCGTTCCCGGTTGAGCGTCAATTCGCCGCCGACCAGAACGTCCGGGTTGAGGTAACCGATCAGCAGGTTGGCGTCGGTTACCGTCGGTGCGTCGCCGCCCTGGTCATAGCAGACCGGGCCCGGATTGGCGCCGGCGCTTTGCGGTCCGACCTGGAGGAGGCCGCCGGGATCGATCCAGGCGATGCTGCCGCCACCGGCGCCGACTTCGGCGATGTCGATGGTCGGCGCCTGGACGACATAGCCGCCGCCCCGGATCATGCGATGACCCAGCGCCGCGCCGCCGCCGACCTCGGCTTCGGGCGCCATGCCGTATTCGCCGCCAATGATGATCGCGGCCTTCGCCGTGGTGCCACCCATGTCGAACACGATCGTGTCGCCGCCGCCGAGCTTGGCGCCGAGACGCTGCGCGCCGACCACCCCGGCGGCGGGGCCGGACTCGATGATAAAGATCGGCTTGCGGGCGGCGATCTCGGCCGGCAGCACGCCGCCGTTGGATTGCATGATGTTGAGCGTCACGGTGATGCCAAGGGAGCGCAGGCGTTCCTCCAGCCGGCGTGTATAGCCTTCGATGACCGGCCGGATGTAGGCGTTGACTACCGTCGTGCTGGTCCGTTCGTATTCCTGTATCTGCGGTACCAACTCGCTCGACACCGTCACGGGCAGATCCGGTAGTTTTCTTCGGAACAGGTTGGCGGCTTCGATTTCGTGGCTCGGATTCACGTATGCATTGATAAAACAGACGGCGATCGCGTTGACGTCCTCGGCCGCACAGCGCTCGGCAATTTCGTTGACGGCGTCGGCATCGACCGGATGCACTTCGTCACCGGTGGCCGATATCCGTTCCGGCACCTCGAAGCGCAGGCGCCGCTCGACCAGGGCCTCGGGCTTTCTGAAGCCAACGTCGTAGAGTTGCGGCGAGCGGAACCGGCCGATCTCCAGGACATCCCGGAATCCCTTTGTGGTCACCAGCGCCACGCGGACGCCCTTTCGTTCGATGATCGCGTTGGTCGCGACCGTGGTCCCGTGCGCCACCTCGTCGATCTCGCCGGGTTGGATGTCGGTGCCAATGAGCAGGGCGCGGACGCCTTCCTCGATGGCACTGCTGTAATCATCGGGCGTCGACAGGATCTTCTTGCTGTGCAATGTCCCGTCCGCACCCAGCAACACGATGTCGGTAAAGGTGCCGCCGATGTCGATGCCGAGGCGATATCCGGTCATGAGGAGGGCTCGTCGGTTCGGCTGGTTCGAAGCGCGTTTGTCCGGTCCGTGTCGAGGGCGAGCGTTTCCGGGTCTAGGATGACGCCGTATTCCGCCTTGGCGTGTCCGGGTGTCATCTTATCCTGTCGAACGTCGTCGGCGACCGCTTCCGGGTCGCGTTCGAGTGGGCTGCCATAGCCGCCCGAGCCTGCCATTTCCGCCCGGAATATCTCGTCCTTGCGCATCGGCCGGACGAATTTCGAGGGTGCTTCTTCGCGTTCGCCATCGCGAATGAAATAGGAATGGGACAGGGCGCCCGGCTTGCCGCCGAAAATGCCCCAGCAGGGGAAGACGTGCCGGTCCGCGCGCTGTTGCACGACGGCGTCGTCGTTCAGCAGCCGGTATTGCCGCACCATGCCAAGCGCGCCACGATATTTTCCGGGACCCCCGGTGTCGGTAAGGAAGCCGTATTCTTCGATCCGCAGCGGATTCTCGGCCTCGATGACCTCGACCGGCGTGTTCGACAGATTGCCCAGCCAGTACGGACCCGCATCCTGGCCGTCCTGGTCGGGGCCGCCGCCGCGCCCAGTCATGTTGTGAAACTCCACATGCAGGAAGCGTTTCCGATCCGGCGTCAGCCCGGTCACCGAAAGGCCGAATTCGTTGCCGCCGGGGCAGGCGGGCATGCGGTCGGGCAACAGCTTGGCGAGCGCGCCGGTGACCACGGTGCGCACGCGATAGCCGCCCTGACCCCGCGCGCCGACCGCGGCGGGGAAGCGCGGATTGACCCAGCTGCCTTCGGGCGCGATCACCGTGATCGGCCGATAGAAACCGACATTGTTCGGGGTGTCCGGCGGCATCACGGCGCGCAGCGCGGCATAGGTCAGCGATGCGGTGAACCAATAGTTGGTGTGCAGCGCGCCGCCCATTTGCGGCGAGGTGCCGGTATAGTCGGCGATAATCTCGTCGCCCTTGACGGTCAGCTTGACGTGAATTTTGACCGGCCCGCCGCCGACTCCGTCGTCGTCGTTCCATTCGGTGAACTCGGTCTCTCTGTCCGGCAGCGCCGCGATACTATTGCGCACCAGCCGTTCGGTGTAGTCGATCAGGGCGGTCATATAGGTTTTGACCTCGGCGGTGCCGTAGGTCTCGACCAGTTTGTGGATTTCCGCTTCGCCCGCATCGAGCGCCGCGATCTGTGCGCGGACATCGCCCAGCACCTTGTCGGGAACCCGGGTGTTGTGCTCGATGATCCGCAGCAGGGTATCGTTCGGCTTTCCGGCCTGATAGATCTTGCTTGGTGGGATGCGCAGCCCTTCCTGGTAAATCTCATCGCTGTCGGCGGCCTGACCGCCGGCGACGCGGCCGCCCAGATCCGTGTGATGCAGGATCAGGCCGAGGAAACAGACGCGCGTGCCGCCCTCGAAGACCGGCTTGAACATGAAAATGTCGTTGAGGTGGCTGCCGCCGGCATAGGGATCGTTGTTGGCCAGAATGTCGCCCGGGCCGATGTCGTTGCCGAAATAGTCGAGGCAGCCTTTGAGCGCCGGCATGGTCGCGCCCAGATGCGCCGGCAGGGCGAGACCCTGGGCCACCATGTTACCATCGCCGTCGCAGATCGATGCGGAGAAATCCATGTTGGCCTTGACCAGCGTGGACCGCGACGTGCGCAAGACCGACACCATCATGTTGTCCGACACCATCACCAGGGCGTTCTTGATCAATTCGAGGCGGATCGGATCGATCATCGTCATTCATCCCGGTGGCGGAAACGGTGCGGTACGCGTCAATGTTAGGGGGTG
>CAYYBI010000528.1:0-6550 GCA_964469835.1 uncultured Rhodospirillaceae bacterium | reverse complement strand
TGAGATGGCCGGAATGGCGGGAAAATGTTTGTAGGTGCCCGCTTCGGTATCGAACTGCATGCGGTCGGGCAGCGCGGCGAGCGCCTTGCCGTACATATGGAAGTGACGGGTCGGTTCGTCGCTGATGACGTGGATGCTGTGGATAGCGTCCGGCATATACGCCAGACCATCCGCCGCACGTAAAACGTAAGAGCCCTTGAGACGCAGCTCCGCCCGGCCTTCCTCGCGGTGGCCGTCTATCCGCTCGTAGACGCGGTTTTCTTCTTCGCCGGACATGCCGACAATCACCGCCCAGGTGGTGTGGTTGTGCGGCGGCGTTTCACGGCCCTTCCGTCCGACCGACAAGTACAGCGCGTAACGGTCATCGTCGTCAACCGACAGACCGAAGAAATTGCTCGTGCCGTCTTGCGCCGGCAGCGGATAGTCAGTTTCCGAAAACAAATCCCTTCGCTGGGCAAGCGAGAGCAAAACGTCTTTGATCTTCTCCAGAGAACCCTCGGTGATGCCTTGCGTCCGGTCGATCTCGCGTATGTCCGTCAATGCCGATTCGATTGCTTTTTGGCGCTCCGCCTTCGCGTTCATTCTTTCCTCCGCGCTCGAAATGACCCTGGTGGACTGTACCATACTGCAAATCTCGGCATAATCCCGGGGCGGCGGATTGCCGCCATAACGAAGAAGAAACCCACAGGGAGGGCGCCATGGGCAAACGATGGACGCAACGGCCGGAAGGATCCAACTGGGGCGATTTCGGCGAGGATGATCAGCTCGGCCGGCTTAACCTACTGACCGCCGATAAAATTCGGCAGGGCGCCGCGGAAGTGAAAGAAGGCCTGAACTTCTGTCTCAGCCTACCGCTCGACCTGCCCGGCGGTACGGCGCTCAACCCGCGCCGCCATCCGCCCGAACTGAAACCGGTCTATCGCGAGGGCGAAGTGGCGTTCTGTCAGGCGATGAGCCGGTTCAATCCGCTCGTTACCAGCGCAACCTGCGATGACGCAATGTATTTGCACAGTCAGTATTCGACGCAATGGGACGCCTTTGCCCATTACGGCGGCGAGTTCGACGCGTACGGCGACGGCAAGAAGGAGGTCATGTTCTATAACGGATTCCGGGTCGTCGACGAGGCGACCGGCAAACCGACCCAGGGCGAAGTCGGCGCCGCCACGCTGGGGATCGAAAATATGGCGAATGCCTGCGTGCAGGGCCGCGGCGTCATGATCGATCTGCACGCGCATTACGGCCGCGAGCATAAAGCGGTCGGGTACGACGACCTCATGACGATCCTGGACAAAGACGGCGTCATCGTGGAGACCGGCGACATCGTGCTGCTACATACCGGATGGAGCGACATGCTGATCGAGTATGCCGGTGATCCGGACCCCGAGGTCATGTTCAATTCCGGGGCCGCACTGAACGGGCGCGACGACGCCTTGCTGAAATGGATCGACGAGTCCGGCATCGCGGTACTGACGTGCGACAATCGCGCGGTCGAATACGAATGGGGCGGCGTCATGGATGCGACCGAGCCGGGGCCGCTGCTGCCGTTGCATGAGCTTTGCCTTTTCAAGCTTGGCATACACCTCGGCGAAATGTTCAACCTCGGCCCGCTGGCGCGTTGGCTGCGCAAAAATGACCGGTCACGTTTCCTGTTCACCGGTCCTCCGCTGCGCATGCCGGGCGCGGTGGGATCGCCGGCAACGCCGGTCGCAACGGTTTAGGAGGATATGATGGCGCAACGTTGGAAGAACCGTCCCGAAGGCTCGAACTGGGGCGATTTCGGTCCCAATGACCAGATCGGCCGGATGAATCTGATCACGCCGGAACGCCGCCTCGAGGCATTCAAGGAAGTGCGCGAAGGCCAGGTGTTCTGCCTCAGCCTGCCGCTCGATTATCCGGGCGGCAACGTGCTCAATTCCTCCCGCTTTCCGCCCAAGTTGCATGCGGTGCTGCGCGACGGCAGCATCTATTTCGATATCGAACAGGCGAAGGTCGATCCGCGCTACACCGATGTCGGATGCGACGAAGCGGTTACGCTGTACAGCCAGTATTCCACCCAATGGGACGGCTTCGCCCATAAGGGATCGCTGTTCGATGCGGATGGCGATGGGGTTGCCGAGAAAGTCTACTACAACGGCCACAAGGTGGTGGACGAGAAGACGGGAAAACCGACCCAGGGCGATGTGGGCGCGGCGGCGCTGACCGTCGATAAGATGGCGGAAACCTGCGTTCAGGGCCGTGGCGTGATGATCGATCTACGGCGACATTTGGGCGACGAACGGCAGGCGGTCGACTTCGATATGCTCCAGAAAATCATGAAGGAGGACCAAATCGAAGTCGGCGAAGGCGACATGGTCTGCCTGCACACCGGCCTCGGTCAGATTGCGCTCGACATGAACCGCACGCCGGACGAATCGATCAAGACCATGTGCACGGTGCTCGACGGGCGCGACGAGAAACTGCTGCGTTGGGTCACCGATACCGGTGTCACCGCGCTGATCTCCGACAATCTGGCGGTCGAGCGGTCGTCCACACTGGGCGCGGACCCGCGTCTCGGGGATAAGGGTGCAGCATTGCCACTGCATGAACTCTGCCTGTTCAAGCTCGGCGTCCACCTGGGCGAACTGTGGTACCTCACCGAACTAGCGGAATGGCTGCACGCCAACAAGCGGTCGCGCTTCCTTCTCACCGCCCCACCGCTGCGCCTGCCGGGCGCGGTCGGATCCCCGGCCACGCCGGTGGCAACGGTTTAGTAGCGAAACGGAAAGACAGAACATGCTCAGACGAGAAGACGCACGGGTCGGATTCGGCGTGACCTTGCTGCCCAACGCCCTACCGGAATTTCAATCCTGGTGCCGCACCGCCGAGAACAGCGGCTTCGACACCATCGGCGTCGGCGATTCGCAATCGCTCTATCGCGAGGTCTTCATTACCAGTGCGCTTTGCGCCAACTGCACGGAACACGTGACCTTCGGCCCGCGCGTCATCAACCCCATGACCCGGCACCCATCGGTCGCCGCCTCCGGCGCCGCGACCCTGGCCGAAATGGCACCGGGCCGGGTCATGCTGGGAATCGGCAGCGGCGACAGCGCGGTCCACAATGCCGGCGTCCGTCCCGCCCGTATGGTCGAGATGCGGGAATACACCGATGCCGTACGCCAGATGCTGGCCAATGGCATCGCCGAGTATCAGGGAGAGACCACCAAACTGACCTGGGGGCCCGCCGAGGTACCGGTCTACGTAGCCGCATCCGGCCCGAAAACCCTGGAGCTGGCCGGCGAAGTCGCCGACGGCGTGATCATCCAGACCGGCCTGCTGCCCGAAGTCATCGAGGATTCGCTGGCCTGCATCCGGCGCGGCGCCGAGCGCGCAGGACGTGACTACGACAAGATCGACAAGACCTGGTTTCCGTGGGTCAGCGTCGCCGGGTCGCGCGACGAGGCGGTCCATGCGATCAAGCATTCGCTGGCCTCCGGCGCCAAGCATCTCGGCCGGTTTACCACCCAGGGCAAGCACATCCCGAGCCAGTTCCTGGACAAGATCCGCGAAGCCAAGCAGCGCTACCGCTTCGATCAGCATCAAATGCCGGACAGCGACAATGCTCGCATGATCGAGGAGTTGGGGTTAGTGGATTACCTCGCCGACCGGTTCGCCATCGCGGGCACGCTGGAAGACTGCATCCGAAAGATCGAAACCGCCGCCGAAGCAGGTGCCACCCATTTTTGGATGAGCGTCCATTTCGCCGACAAGGAGCGCTTCATGCGGGAATGGGGCGAAACGGTGATAAAGCGGTTTCGCCGGTAACGCTGTATTGGTCGCGTGCGCGCAAACCAACCAAACGATTCCGCTAGGAATAGCGACAAAAAAATCCGCCCCCTCGGTTGAGGGGACGGATAATTCATTGAGAACCGCCGCTGCTACCGCAGTTTCGGATCGATCCAGACGCGTGCAAGCGACTGGTTGAGATAGTGGCTGGGCGCGATTTTCCAGCCCTTCACGTAGGTGCGATGCGGGTTGATCTTGTACCACCAAAAGGCCGGGATAGTGATCGCCTGATCCTTGAGGAGATACCCCTCGTAAGCGCGCATCTTCTCGTACTGCTTCTTCTCATCAGGCTCGTTGAGCATGTCGAGATAAAGCTCGGTGACCTTGTCGTCTTTGTGATTGGTGTATTCGCTGCCGCCACCCTTGATCCACTTGGAGACGTCGATTGCAGGGTTAATAACGCTCGGCGCGTTATTGTCTACGACAACGTCGTGGTTGCGGGTCTTCCGTAACCCCGCATACCATGGACCGGACGGGACCACCGACTGAGTGGCGTCGACGCCGATCTTGCGCCATTGGTCGACATACCATGTGCCCACTATCTTGTAGGGCTGGTCAACGGCACGATTCCACAAATCCGCCTTGAGCTTCGGATAACCTGCCTCTTTCAGCAGCTTCCTTGCTTTTGCCCGGGCCGCTTTTATGTCCTTGCCGTAGCCGGGCAAGGTCTGCAGCCATTCCTTCGAGCCCGCGAGCTTATGCGTCGGGAAGACGACACCGCCCACCGTCTTGACGACGGCAATCTGCGACATGTATTTGGCACCGCCCCAGCGGTCCAGCGCATAGCCGAGCGCCTGACGCACACGCACGTCCTGAAACCGCTTTATGTTGTGGTTCGGTCCCGCGCCCATCAGCACGTTCCAGTCGCTTTCCTGAACCTTGATCTTCTTGCCGAGCGCTCTGACGAGATCGTCACGCGCCTTGGGCGGAAAACCGCGGAACTCGATCGCGGCCCGGTCGCCGCGGATCGCCTGCAGGCGGACCGACATCTTTGGCGCCGAGATCGCCTTGTAGCCGTCCAGATAGGGCAGCCCCTTGACGTAGTAGTCTTTGTTCCGCTTACCCTCGACAAAGGCGCCGGGCTGATGCTGTACGAATTTGAAGGCGCCGGTGCCGTTGATGTTTTTCTTGTGCCAGTCATAGCCGTGCGTATCGAGGTCCTTTTTCGAATAAATAAAATTGTACGGCGAGGCGAGCGCCGGGACGATCGCCGTCAGCGGCCGTTTCATCTTCACGACCAGCTTATATTTCTCAGGCACGTCGACGGACGCGACTTGCGAGTACCAAGGTTTCCGTGAACTGGGCGTACCCTTCGGCGGAAATATGATCTTGTCGAGCGACGCCTTGACATCTGCTGCGGTCAACGGCGTGCCGTCATGGAATTTTACATTCTTGCGAATATTGAAGGTGTAGGACATGCCGTCCGACGCCGTCAGGAATTTACCTTCGCAGAGATCGCAAACGAAGTCGGTCGTCGACTGCGGATTTTCCGGATTGACCATGATCAGCAAACTATAGAATGGCCGAATCGGGTGAATCATGCCGAAGGTGGTTTCCCGATGCGCGTCGTAGGACGGAATCTTGCTGCCCACGACGAAGTTAAGGACGCCACCACGGACCGGCGTTTCGGCAGTCGCCGAATTTGTGCCCGCTCCGAAAGTCAATGCACCCCCTAAAACTAAGGCGGAGGCCGTACGTAATTTACGCATATTCGTCTCCCTGGTTTTGGAAAAAATTTTGTTGTTTTGTTTATTTCGATACAGACTGTCTGACGAAACAAACCGTCAACACCTAACCCATGGTACAGCGACAGTAAGAATTGGCAACATCTGCGGATCGTCTGTCAGTCGAAAATTGACCTGTCAGATACCGATACGGCACGCCTAACCCGGTTGCGGATGCCCGATCAGGTGGCGATCGGTCCGTCGGCGGGGCCACATGTTCGTTAGTGTACTTGGTGTCTTCCCATTGGTCGGGCACCTCACATTCCATAGTGTCGCCATAATATCGCCCCTTTGGGCTGTCAGCATGCGGTTACGCTAAATCGCTGCTCAAGAATGGCTCGACCGCTCCTAAACAGTTAATTTCACACAGATATTACAGCGAAACGATATCCACCGAATTTGCGAATTTTTTCCTTCAATTAACGGTTTGTTATCGAAATACGCAAATTATTCGATCCTACAATGAAGTATGTCCTTCGCCCGGTCCGCAATGGTCCGGTCGCTGCCCCTATTGGGCGGACGACGCCGGAAAACCGGGCGAAAAATGGGGGATTAGCATGCCGCAACTCAGTGCGCTTACATCATCGCAGTCGGTGATCGTTTTCGTTATTATCTTTTTCGCCATTATCGGCCTGTATTTCACGCGTGGCCCGGCACACGCCGCAATTCGATCGCTGACGCGGGTAATACATTCCGCGTTACGCCTCGCCGCCGCATCGCTCTATCACGCGGAAGAGAAATTGGCGGCGCGTAATCGCGAAGTACTGCTCGCCGCAGGACGCGAGGCGACCGAGCAGAAAATCGAGCGCGAATTCGACCGCATGGACAATTCGGTCCAGCGCGATTTAGCCGAATGCCCCACATTGCAACGGCGGATGAACGAACAGATCGCCCGGATCGAGGAAGATCATCAGCGCAGCACCGACGTGCCGCCCTCCCCGCCCGGCTGGACCAATGCGGTCGAGGCGGTCGCCAATATCCCATCCAAGGGCGATCCAATGGTC
>CAYYBI010000527.1:0-18561 GCA_964469835.1 uncultured Rhodospirillaceae bacterium | reverse complement strand
TGGCCAGCACCTTCATGGCCCCGTCCATGACCTTGAGGTCGTCGCAGGCGCACGATTTATCGCCGTCGCCGCGGTCGTAGGGCGCAAGGTTCTTGATACCCCCTTTTGCATAGGCCCGGACGCGGCCCGCGAGAACCTGTTGATAGGCCTTTGAGGCGTTTTCTGGCGTGACGCCGCCCGCTTTTCGGGCCTTGTTGAGGAGTGCGATTTCATCGGTGGACAGATTCAGGTCCGAGCCCGGAGAGGGATTGAGAACCTGCTTGACCTCATCACTGTCGTCTTTGGTGAGGACGGCGCCCGCCAGCCCCTTCTCGGGAGCCTTGGGGTCAAGTTGGCCGGAGGCGTCGACCTCTCGGGTGACCGCGAAGATCCGCCCCGCCATGATTGCGTCCATCACCACTTGCGGTTTGGCGGGAAAGAGGATGACGGTTACGGTGGCGAGCATCTTGTCGCCGACTTCCGGCAAATCGGTGGAGACGACGTTGCCCGCGAACAGTTGCGTCTTTTGATCCTGGGTGAAGCCGAACGTCTTGCCGAGGCCCTTGGCGGTCAAGGGCTCTGCGGCGGCCGGGAACGCGGACAGCGCGACGAGGCAGAGGTTGAGGTAAAGAAATTTTCGCATCGTCGGAATCCTCTCATGCGCGGCTGCGGCAGACCTGTTCACGGACAGGGTATCACCCAAGCTGGGGCGGTGACCAGATGCCTGCCATCGTTGTTCTTGTGGCCAAAAACGGCGGTTTTAGAGTCAATACCTTACCGTCACGGTCTCCGTCAATGAGACGAGAAGAGGTTTGGATCCGATGAGAGGGAGGTCTCTTCGTATCATCCTGTACGGCAACAAGGCCGACTTGCTAGCCATCCGCGTAGTGGTGCGGTTCCGAGTGAAAACCGGAATGACCGCTGCAGGTCGATGCTATTGAAAAAGTTGCTTGAGACGACGCAGTAGGCGCAATTCTGTCTTTCCGGCCGGTTTCATCGGGAGGATGTTCCGATGATGGACTGTCAAAGTACCGACCGGCATCGCGACCGGAGTACCGAACCCATTCGTGATGCGATAGCTCCGGCGCGCACCGTCGCCGGAACCGGCTAGAAATCCGCGGAGATTTTCGCGGCCTTCAGTTCGCGCTTTATCATCACTTCGATGACGGCGTATCCGAGATAGATGACGGCGGCCAGCCCGAGGATGCCGAAGCCGATCATGGCCTTGGCCGCGTCGTTCGGAATTAAGTGCTTGAGTAGTACAAGCGTGAAAAAGAACAGGAAAAACCCGACGATTTGCGATTTCATCCGCAGATGCATCCACGGGTACAGCCGCCACCACACGGCCATGAACGGGTTTTCGCGCGATTTGATCCATACCAGGGTGGTGAGTACATCCTGGTCGTGCGGATTTTTCATTAATGCATAGACGGCGTGCTCCTTGGCTTCCACGAGCCGGTTCTGCCGCAACCGTATCTTTGCCATCAAAACGCAGGCGTCGGCGTCTTCCGGCGCAATGCCGAGCGCGTGTTCGGCCTCGGCCTCCGCCTCCTTAATGCGGTTCTGTTCGAGTAACAGCTCGGTTCGAAGGATGGCGACGCATAGGTTTTCCGGATCGATGGCCCGGGCCTGATCAATCAGCTCGTGCGCCTTTTTGTCCTTGTCCATGTTCCAGTACACCGTCGCCAGCCCGACGTAATGAACCGGGTCTTCCTGGTCCAGTGCGAGTGCGGCTTCGAAATGCGCCTTGGAATCTAGGAAATCACTCCGCTTCAGCGCCACGAGGCCCGCGACGTAGCGTACGAAAGGGTCGTTGGGGTCATACTCGAGCGCCGTGGCAATGGCTGCCCCGGCGTCGCGTTTCTTTTCTTGATCGCACAACACCAGGGCCAACATGGCATGTGCCTCGGGGAGTTCCGGCGCGGTCGACAACGCCTTGCGGACGAGATCTTCGGCGCTTTTCAGTTCGCCGACGCGTCGTCGCATCCTGGCTTGATCGAGATATCGTGCGGCGCGGTTCCACGGCATGGCCTGGGATCCTTCGCGAACCGGGGCAAGTCCGCCCCGATTGAGTCAATTCATTTGCCGTGCTTTTGCAGAAATTCGAGCACGGCGTTGTACTGCCCGCCATCATTGGCATAGCGCGCGTAGTTCTTGGCGGTGGTGAGCCATTCGGTCGTGGTTTCGGACGCCATGTTGAGCGCTTCTTTCAGATGGCCGGAGTCGATCGGTACTTCGTCCCCTTTTTCCAATGACGCTTCGATGGCGAAATCGCTGGCGGTCTCGATGATATTCTTCAGATCCGCCCCGGAAAACCCGCCGCTATGTTTGGCGATGAAGGCGGTATCGACCGGTTGCTTGACGGGCCGGCCTTCGAGTTCGAGCTGCAGGATGGCGTCCCGCCCGTCGCGGTCCGGCGGGGGAACGAAGAATATCCGGTCGAACCGTCCTGGCCGGCGGAAGGCCGGGTCGAGTGCCCAGGGAATGTTGGTCGCGCCGAGGATCAGGACGCCTTCGTTATCCTGCGCGAATCCGTCCATTTCGGACAGGAACTGGCTTACGACCTTTGCCGAGGCGCCTTCCCGGCTATATTGCCGTTTCGCGCCGACCGCCTCGATTTCGTCGAAGAACAGCACTGCAGGTGCGTTCTGCCGGACCGTTTCGAAGAGTGCGTGCAGCTTCCGTTCGGATTCGCCGATATACATATCGAGAATGTCGGAAATCATAATGTTGAAGAACTGCGCTTTGCACTCGCCGGCGGTGGCGCGGGCCAGCAGTGTCTTGCCGCACCCAGGCGGGCCGTACAGCAGGATGCCGCCGCCGATACGTTTACGGAAGCGCTTGAACAGCGACGGTTTTTGATACGGCAGAATTATCTTGCGGCGAATTTCATCTTTTACCTGGTCGAGGCCGCGCACGTTCTTGAAGGTGACCGGCTCCTCGTTGGGAGCGAGCATGCGCACCAATTCGTCGTCGTCGGTATCGTCGTTGGAAATCACGCGCAGGCGCGGCCGGTCGTCGTTGTCCGCGGTGATCGTGACGGCCGAAAGCTGGGCGGCAAGCGACTGGTCCTCAAGCGCCGGATTGTCGCGGATTGCGGCGGTGTATTCGACATGCGCCTCTTCCTCACGGCCGAGCATCAGCAGCGCGCGCGCGCGCAAGATCCGTTCGGCGGCCAACTCGGATGCGAGATGATCGAGCGCCCGTTGCGGTTCGTCCGCAGCGAGCAGGGCGTTTGCCACGAGCTGCCGGTCCGCCGATTCCAGTAACGCATCGCCGTTCAAGGGCGCAATCGTCTCTTTCAACAGATCGGTCGCGCCCGCCTCGACCGCCAGTCGGATGACCGACAGGCGAAGCTGCAGGTTTTCCGGGCTCGCCGACAATGCGGTGGTTAGACCGTCGAGTAATTCCGTTTCGCGCATGTCGTTCCCCAAAAGGGCTGAAATCCGAGATAATTTAGCGGTCTGCCGCTATGCGCCTCGGACCCCGGCTTGCCTCAGCCGAGAAAAAGTCTCGGTCTCTCCGGGGCATATACTCTATCGATCGCACCTTAAATCTTGATTAATCGGCCTGCGGTCCCTGTCTCGACAAGAGAGGCCTCTCTGTGTCAGTTTTGGGACCGTCGTTATCGTCCGAAATTCGATGAATTCCAGATATGGGGATATTGCCATGGCCGAACCCGCTTTTGACCGTCCCGATGCCGCCGGACTTACCCGAAAGATCGCGGAAAACAGCGCTTCGTTAACATTCGACCGGCTGCCCAAGGATGTCGTCTCCATCGCGAAAAGTTGCCTGATCGATTGGCTGGGCGTGACCCTTGCGGGCGCGGATGAGGATCTGAGCCGAATTCTGCAAGCGGAGGCCAAGGAAGAGGGGGGACGCGAACAGGCGACGGTCATCGGTGGCGCCTTCATGACATCCCTGATCCAGACCGCACTGTTGAACGGGTCGGCGTCCCATGCGCTCGATTATGACGATGTAAACCTGATCATGCCGGGCCATCCCACGGTGCCCGTGGTGCCGGCGATCTTGGCGCTGGCCGAGCGCGACGGTCAGAGCGGCCGCGATTTCATCACCGCTTTCATCGCCGGTGTCGAGGCGGAGTGCCGCATCGGCGCGACGATGGGCGAGAGCCACTATCAAAAGGGCTGGCACACCACCGGCACGGTCGGAACCTTCGGCGCGGTAGCGGCGGCGGCGCATATGCTTGGCCTCGATGTCGATCAATGCGTGAGCGCGTATGGCATCGCAGGCACGCAGGCGGCGGGGCTCAAGAGCAATTTCGGCACGATGTGCAAGCCGTTGCATGCGGGCAAGGCCGCGGCCAACGGGCTGCGCGCCGCCCTGCTGGCCAAGCGGGGGTTCAGCAGCAATCCGGAAATACTCGAATGCGTCCAGGGATTCGGCGATACCCAGACCGATGAATTCCAGCCCAACCTCGCATTGGATGGGTTGGGCGAGACCTTCCATGCGCGCGGTATCTTGTTCAAATACCACGCCGCCTGTTACGGCACGCATGCCTCGATCGAAGCGGCGTTGGCACTGCGCGAACAGCACAATCTGACGCCCGAGCGTATCGAAAAAATCGAAGTGCGCGTGCCTGAGAGCTATCAGAAGATGTGTAACATCCAGAATCCGGTGACGGGCCTCGAAGCCAAGTTCAGCCTGCGGGTCACGACGGCGATGGCGTTGGCTGGCGAGAACACGAGCAATACGGCCAACTACAACGAAAAGATCTGTCAGGACGATACGGTGGTGGCGTTGCGCGACAAGACCAGGGTGACCCCGGAATCGAAATGGGCGCACGCCAATTCCGAAGTCATCGTTTCGACGCAGGACGGCCTCATGCTGCGTGAGATGAAGGATGTCAGTATCGCGGAAGAAGATCAGGATCGGCAGTGGATGCGTCTGTCGGCTAAGTTCCGTGACATGGCCGATCCGGTCATCGGCGCCGACAAGGCGGAAGCGGTGGTCGAGGCGGTCGGACGACTGGAACAGCGGGATAGCCTGCGCGATATTGCGGCGCTCTGCCGCGGCTGACGAGAATCGTTCCGCGCCACCGCGGCATTCAACGCGGCGGCGCGGACAGCATAATATTTTTGGGAAGTAGCAGCTCGTCATGGCCGAGTTAAGTTTGTTTGATATAGCGGCTATCGTGCTGACCCTCGCAGCGGTGTTCGGATATATCAATCACCGTTGGTTGCGTTTGCCCTTGACCATCGGTTTGGTGGTCATTGCGCTCGCCGCATCGGTGTCGGTCATTTTGCTCGATTTTTTCCTCGATACGCTGCGGTTCGAACGGCCGATTCAGGCTGTGCTGGAAAAAATCGACTTCGACGACACGCTGATGAAAGGGATGCTGAGCTTCCTGCTGTTCGCCGGCGCGCTGCACGTCGATCTGGACGATCTGCTCAGCCGCAAATGGGCGATCGGCATCATGGCGACTGTCGGCGTTATGCTGTCGACCTTCATTGTCGGCTATGCGGTGTTTTGGCTGGCGGATCAATTCGGCGTGTCAATTCCGTTGTCCTGGTGTCTGGTTTTCGGCGCGCTGATATCGCCGACCGATCCGATCGCCGTAATGGGCATCCTGAAGACAATCAAGGTGCCGAAATCGTTGGAATCCAAGATCGCAGGCGAGAGCCTGTTCAACGACGGTGTCGGGGTTGTCGTTTTTACCATCATGGTTGCGATCGCGACCAGCGGCGCTGGCGGCGGGGCCCCGATCACGGCGCTTGACGTCATCGAGTTGTTTTTGTTGGAAGCGGTCGGCGGTGCGGTGCTGGGGCTGGCGACCGGCTATATCGCCTATCGCGCGATGAAATCGATTAACGAATACAATCTCGAGGTCATCATCACGCTGGCCCTGGTGATGCTGACTTACAGCGTCGGTTTGGGGTTGCACGTCTCGGGGCCGATCGCCGTTGTCGTGGCCGGCCTGCTTATCGGCAATCACGGTACCCGTTTCGCGATGAGCGAAAAAACCCGAGAACATGTCGAGACCTTCTGGGCGCTGTTGGATGAGATCCTGAACGCAGTGCTGTTCCTATTGATCGGATTCGAGGTGATCGTCATCACCATTTTGGGCGAGGTTGCCTGGTTGATGGCGGCGGCAATTCCGATCGTTCTGTTCGCCCGCTTCGTTGCGGTTGCTGCGCCGTTGACCGCCCTGCGGCTGCGTCAGGAGTTTACCAAAGGGGCCGTGCCGGTGCTGGTCTGGGGTGGATTGCGCGGCGGCATTTCCGTTGCCCTGGCACTGTCGCTGCCGGATATTCCGGAGAAACAAACGATCCTTGCGATCACTTACAGCGTCGTGATTTTTTCCATCGTCGTACAGGGACTGACCTTTAAAAAGGTGGTGGCGAAATTCGTTCGCTGATCCCGGACCCTGCTCGGTTCCGGCCATTTGTGCCGGCGTATCTTTCGCCTCATACTTTCAGAAAATCGGATGTATCGCGCGTAAGCGGACTTTAGGGGAGCGAATGCCATGTCTGCCGATCTTCATTTCATGACCATCGCCGAAATGGCCGCCGCGATCGAGGCCAAGGAGTTATCGCCGGTCGAACTGACGGAAGCACTGCTTCGGCGGGTCGAGGCGCTGAATCCGCAGTTGAATGCCTTTCTGCTGGTGACGGGCGATCACGCATTGTCGGCCGCCAAGTCTGCGGAGACGGAAATTGCCGCCGGGCGCTATCGCGGCCCGATGCACGGAATTCCGTTCGGCTTGAAAGACATCTACGACACCAAGGGGATCCGCACCACCGGACATTCCAGGACGCGCGCCGACCGGGTGCCGGACGAAGATGCGACGACCACGGCGCGGTTGCACGCGGCGGGGGCGGTTTTGATGGGCAAGCTCTCGACCCATGAATTCGCCCATGGCGGCCCGTCGTTCGATCTGCCCTGGCCGCCCGCCCGCAATCCGTGGAAAACCGATTGCTTCACCGGCGGGTCGAGCAGCGGTTCCGGCGCCGCGGTGGCGGCCGGTCTGCTGCCGGCGGCGCTCGGCAGCGACACCGGCGGCTCGGTTCGCACACCGTCCGGGTTGTGCGGCATCGCCGGGCTCAAACCCACTTACGGTCTGATCAGCCGGTTCGGTATCCTTCCCAATTCCTTTACCTTCGACCATGCCGGTCCGATGACGTGGTCGGTGGAGGATTGCGCCATTCTGTTGCAAGTGTTGGCCGGTCATGATGCGAAAGATCCGGCGAGCGCAAATGAGCCGATCCCCGACTACCGCGCGTCGTTGGACGGCGATATCCGTGGGCTTCGCATCGGCGTGGTGCGGCATTTCTGGGAGGAGGACTTGCCCGCGAACGACGCCCTCAGCGCGGCCATGGAGGAGGCGATTGCCGTGTTCCGCGATCTCGGCGCGGAGGTCGAGGATGTGCGGCTGGAACCAATGCAAGTGTATGCCGACGTCAAGCTGGTGATCGCGGAATCGGAACTGTTTTCCATTCATGCGCCGACATTGCGCGAACGGCCGGGCGATTTCGGATTCGATTTTCGGGGCCGGGTCCTGCCTGCGTGCCTGTTCACGGCAGAGGATTACGTTCAGGCGCAAAAGGCGCGGCGCCGGCTGGTCGCCGCGATGGCGCCAATCTATGACCGGTTCGATGTATTGATCACGCCGTCGACCTATGGACCCGCGCCGCGGCTCGACGACCACAGCACCGTCAGCTTCTGGAAGCCGAAAGGCAAGATCACCACCGTTTTCAATGTCACTGGCGGTCCGGCGCTCGCGCAATGTATCGGCTACAGCGACGATGGACTTCCGCTGGCGATGCAGGTGGTTGGCCGCCCGTTCGATGACGCGACGGTGTTGAAGGCCGGGCATGCCTATGAAAAAGCGACTCCGTGGCGCGGCCGCCGGCCGGAGTTGGTGGCGGGCGCCGGTCCGCTGCCGGTCGATGCGCCGCCGATGACCACGGATGTCTCCGGGATCGATGGTGAGACGCAAAAGCAAGTCGACCAGGCGCTTGCCAATGCGGGGCTGAACCTCCCCGAGCCGATCTATCATCAGGTGCTGGAAGCGGCGCCGCTGGCGCTGGACATGGCGCGGCGAATTCCGCGCTATCACAGTTTTCGGGACGAGCCCGGCAATATCTGGCGTTTCTAGGCGGCGGCGTATCCTCCAAATAAAAGGGGCCGGCGAAAACGCCGGCCTCTCTTGTCGTGATTTCTCGCGCGGCCTCGGATTAAAGAATGGTAAAATTATACCGCAGACCGAGCCAGAAGCTGTGCGCGATGAAATCATCGGTAAAATTGTCGCCGCTGTCGATCCACATGAAGCGATAGGACGGCAGTAAGACGAAATTTTTCGAAAGCTCGATATCGATGCCAACCTGGCCATTCGCTGAAAATTCCGTCGACGAGCTGGATCCTATGTCGATCGGAGTGCCGTTTTGGGTAATCGTGCCGCTTTCCTGTTCGATATGGCCGAATCCAATGCCGCCGCCGATCCATGGGACGATCGGTGAAAGCGGCAGCTTGAAACCATAAAACGCATTCACGTAAAATGTGTAGATATTGATGTCGATGTCGCTGGCATCGCCGCTTATCGGTGCGCCGAGCAGAGTGCCCCTGAAGTCGCCGAAGCTGGTGCGGCCGTAGCCAACTTCGCCTTCCAAGCGGATGCCGATAGGCGAATCGTAGCCTAGTGCGAGGGTGATTCCGGCGCCGGTATCGACTTCATCGGTTTCGTTAAAGACACCGGAAACATCTGTTTCGATGTCGTTTGGCATGATGGCGCCGCCCGCGATCGACATATAAAAATTGCCCACTTGTGCGGAGCCGGTTTGCGCCGTTACGGCGAGAAAGAGCACCGCGGCGGCGAGAGTCGTGAATATTCGGCAGGTACGGTACGTCATAAACTACTCTCCTCGAGAGGACCTATTCGGTTGATACGCATGGTGCCCGCCGATTGATGAATAACTGTTTAACCTCCTAATTTAACATGCTTTTTCGGTTTTTTTTACCCTATTGCGATGATTTGAACAATGGCCGGCCATCAATGCCGTTCGGCAAGGCCTCCCGGCCCGGCTTGCATGCCGGTCAGGATGCGCTCGTTATTCTCCATGCGCCATGACAACAATTTTTGCGTGCATTCCAGCATGGCCGATTGATAGCCCGCATCATTCGCAAGGTTGTTCAATTGACCGGAGTCTTCTTCAAGATCGAAGAAGAGTGGGGGAAGGCCGGCAAAATGCACGTATTTAAAGCGTTTGCCTTGAATCACGGCCAGGTTGCATTGGTCCATTCTAAGCCCAAAGGATTGCTCGATCTCAGGCTTCCGTACATTACGGAAGTCGAATTCGTAGTGTACTTCGGCACGCCAACCTTTCGGTTGCTTCCCGTGACAGAAAGGCATCAGCGAGCGGCCATCGCATTGGCGCGGGATCGGCCGGTCGAGCCAATCCAGAACGGTCGGCATCAGGTCGATTGTTTCGGTGAAACGCCGCACCGTCTTGCCCCGGGTGGAGGTTGCCTCCGCCCGCGGATCGCACACGATCATCGGGATATGGAACGATTCGCCGAAATAGCCCTGCTTGCCGAGCATGTAGTGGTCGCCCAACTGCTCGCCATGATCGGAAGTGAAGATAATCAGGGTGTTATCGATCTGCCCGCTGCTTTCGAGCCAGTCGAGCACGCGACCCACATGATGATCCACCTCGGCGATCATGCCGTAATAGGTGGCCCGTACCTGACGAAAGGCTTCGTCGTTCAGCGCGCTGACGCTGCCGCGGCCATGCTGGAAAAATTTCTCTTGGCGCAGCACATTTAGATATCGGTCGAGCAGCGGATGCTGGTCCGCCTCCGCTTGGACGGAGGCCGCCCGGACCGGCGCCGGAACGTCTGCCGGATCGAACATATCGTGATACGGCTCCGGCGCGATAAATGGGGGATGGGGCCGCCAATAGCCGAGATGCATGAACCAGGGCCGGGTGTAATTGTGCTGGAGGTAATCGAGGGCGTGATCGGTGAAATATGCCGAATCGCTGTCCTCGGCCGGGAATTGGGTCGGCGCGAAGGTGGGACCGCGGCCCTCGGCGTCCGGAAAGTCCGGCTTCGGCAGCCAGATGTCGGTGGGATCCTTCGGAATGGTATGGCCGCGGCGTCGCATATAAGCGAAATACGGTCGCTTAACCGGGGTAAAGGGGGCGATTACCGAAAAACCGTCGATCACCCCGCCGGTGACCTGGAATCGCGGATCGGATGGGTCGACCTGGCGCGGGTCCGGCGTCGACGTAGTATAGCCGGTGAGCATCGGCTCATAGCCCGCTTTTCGAACCTCGAACGCCAGGTTCGTGTGCCGCGCGTCGAGCGGCGTGCCATTGCGGACGACCCGGTGATTCGCCTGATACATGCCGGTCAGCATCGAAGTCCGGCCCGGCGCGCACGGCGCGCTCTGTGAGTAATGGCGTAAAAAGGTAACACCCCGGGCGCAGAGACGATCGATGTTCGGCGTCTGTACGCAAGGGTGGCCTGCGATCGGTAAGGTATCTCCGCGCCACTGGTCAACGACGATCAACAGCACGTTGGCGGCGGTCGGGGCGGTCGCGTCATTCGCGTCGGACACTCATCAATACTCCCGTGTTCATACGGACCTATCCGCTCAAATGATTTGCCGGATCTTCGATCCACGCTTTGAAGCCCCGCTGCTTGCGGATGTCATCGTACCAGCGCGACAGATTCGCCATGGCCGGCCGTTCGACGTCGAATAAATGCCAGCGGTGTGTGCGAATGCCGAGTGGGATATCGCCCATGGTGAAGCGCTCGCCGGCGATGAATCGGGTTCGTCCGAGCTGTTCGTCGATCATTTGGAATCTCGGGATCAAGTCCTGCCGTGCCGTCTCGACTTCCGCCGGATCGCGTTGATTTTCAGGCAGCCGGATAAGCTGCATGACCAGCGTGTGCTGGCCGTGCAGCAACTCGTTATTTTCCCAATCCATCCAGCGGCTGGCGAGGGCAAAGGTCTCGATGTCGCCGCCATACATCAAGTCGGGCGCATACTTCATTGCCAGGTACCGGACGATCGAATTCGATTCCCACAGGGTGAACCCGGAGTCGTCGATGGTCGGCACGGTGCCATTCGGGTTGATGGCCCGGTATTCGGCCGTATTGACCACCCCATAGGGACGGTTGCCTTTGTCTACGCTGCCGCCGGGCCCCATGGTGGCGCTGGCCATGATGAAATCGAACTCAATGCCGATTTCCGCAAGCGCCCACAACACCTTCAACGTTCGCGCCGATGTCGGGCGTCCCCATAGTTTGAGCATGGTTCTTCCTCCTGGCATGTGAATTTAACTTAGCCAGATTCCAGCGGATTCCCTAACCCCTTGCCCAAAGGGAAATCGAATCGCGCGGTCGCCGGCTATTCGATCTTGGAATGCGCGAGTGGCCGGGGTGGCAGGCGCGTGGTCGATCGGAATGCCGCCATCCAGTTTCGCATGTCGTGATTGACGAACAGCGGTGGCTCCACCAATTCGTGCGTGACGCGTCGGCCGTCGAATTGGTATCGCAGGTAGCCGGCCCGTCGGATAAGACGCAACCCATCGTTCGTTTTGTTCGTGTCGATAAACGATGTCGCCGGCGCCCAAACAAGTGCGGTCTTGCCGTGGCGCGCGCGGTGGTAGCAATGGCGATGGCCGCTGGCCACCAACTTTATTCCATACCGGTCACACAGTGTGAGGAGGCGGCGGCGGCTTTTTGGCCAGAGCGCTTGAAGGGATTTCCCGGGTTCCTTCGGAGCGCGAACGAACAGCGGTTTGTGGATAAACACGGCGATCGAGCGGGTGCCGGTCTTTTCCAAGGCGCGTTCCAACATCGCCGTTTGAGGGGGCTCGCCGGCGACGCCGCTCTCCATCAATTGGGCGTTAAGGCCGATAAAGCGCCAATCGCCAAGATCCTCGACCCAGAAGTCATCCCCGAAGTGCCGCCGGTAGCGCGCGCGCCGGCTTGCGGTGATCGGTCCCTTGTTGCGTGGGTCCGGCGGGACGTCACCGATATCGTGGTTGCCGGGGATGGCGCGCCACGGAGCCGGCAGTCGCTCCAATTGGCTTCGCGCGTAGGCGAGGTCGTCGGGATTTTTGGGTCCGTTCAGACACATGTCTCCGGTGACGAAGATGAAATCCGGCCGTTCCGCGTGCATGCAGTCGACGAAGGCATCCCAGTTGTCTTGGAAATACGCGTGGCTTTCGCTGAGATGGGGGTCGGATACCTGGACGATGTGTAAGGACATGGCGTGAATTTGGTCTCGCACGCTGTTTCAGCGGCCGCGCAGTGTGGGGTCGAGCCGGTCGCGCAGCCAGTCGCCGACGATGCTGATCGACAGCGTCGTGAGAAATATCATAATGCCGGGAACGACCGCGATCCACCATGCAAGGATCAAATGGTTGCGGCTGGCGCCGAGCATCTGGCCGAGGCTGGTCAGGGGCGGCTGAATGCCGAGACCGAGAAAGCTCAACGACGTCTCCAGCAGAATGGTGGACGGAAAGTTTAGCGTGAATTGAACGATCAGGGCACTGGCGATATTCGGCAGGATATGGCGGCCGTAAATTCGCCATGGCTGCGCGCCGAGCGAATGGAAGGTATAGTCGCCGTTGTTCGACAAAGGATTTGGACGATGAATGCCCTGCCACTCACGGTGCCACATGACTTCCGCATCATTGCCCATCGGGGAGCCTCGGGGTATGCGCCGGAAAACACGCTGGGTGCCTTTCGATTGGCGGCGCAAATGGGCGTCCGCGAGGTCGAGCTGGATATCCAGTATTCCAAGGACCGGGAGCTCGTGGTGGTCCATGACGAGATGCTGGACCGATACGGATTTCCCGACTGCCGCGTCGCGGAGATGACACTGGCCGAGCTCAAGGCACTGGACTTGGGGGGCTGGTTCGAAGATGGCCGTTTCGTCGGCGAGCATATGCCGACATTGGACGAAATTCTGACGGCGTTCGGTGACACCTTCGTTTACCATGTCGAGATAAAGGTGCCCGCGGACGGGTTGGCCCGGCGCGTGTTGGATTGTCTCGCTGCGCATGGTGTGCTCGACGATGCGATTATCACATCCTTCGATTTCGACGCCGCCGCGGAGGTGGTGGCGTTGGCGCCGCAACAACGCGTTGGCTGGCTGGTGCGGGAAGGCGAATTCACGAAGGAAAACGTGAACCGGGCAGCGGCGGGCGGTTTTTTTCAATTTTGTCCGCGTGTCTACGATATGAGCGAACAGAATGTTGCCGACGCGCGCCGGCACGTCGCCGAAGTGCGCGGCCACGGCATACGCAATGTTGACGATCTCGTGCAGGCGGTCCGGGCCAATTGCGACGGGGTCACCGTCAATTGGCCCGATTGGCTAATGCACGATCCGGCGTAGGCGCCGCAGGCCGTAATAGAGTCCGAATGGTCCAGAAACCGCTGGACCCTCCCGCCCCTATCGCACTACCCTTTCAGATCACAAAGCCATGAACGGCCAAAATCAATAACGGGAGTCAGGAATGATGCTACGAAAAATGGGAATAGCGGCGTTTGCCCTATCGGCGGCGGCGCTTGTTGCGACGGGCGTACAGGCCGCGGGCGCCGATGGTTCGCCCGTGCTGACGCGGATCAAGGAACGGGGCGTCATCAACATGGGACACCGTGAATCCTCGGTCCCCTTTTCCTATATCGGGCCGAAGGGCAAGCCGATCGGGTATTCAGTCGATCTCTGCATGAAGATCATCGACCAGATCAAGGTCGAGCTGAAAATGCCGAATCTCAAGATAAAATTCGTGCCGGTCACATCGCAGACCCGCATCGCGCTGATGGCGAATGGTACCATCGACATCGAGTGCGGCTCGACGACCAACAATTTGACCCGTCAGAAGCAGGTCGACTATCTTCCCGTTACCTTCATTACCGGAACCAAGCTTGCTAGCAAGAAGGGCTCCAGGATCACGGAAATCGAGGATATGAACGGAAAGACGATCGCGCTGTCGCTCGGTACGACGAATGAGAAGGCGATCAAGCGGGTCGCAAAGGCGAAGGGCATCAAACTCAAATACGTCATGGTCAAGGACCATCCGCAGGGATGGCTCGCGTTGGAAACCGGCCGTGCCGATGCCTATGCGACGGATGACGTGTTGCTGTTCGGTTTGATCAGCAAGTCGAAAAACCCCGGCCAGTTTCAGGTTACCGGCCGATTCCTCAGCTACGATCCGTATGGAATCATGGTGCCGCGGAACGATTCGACCTACCGCCGTCTCGGCACGGTGGTGCTCGCGGATCTGATGCGGTCGGGCGGAGCCCAGAAGATCTACGACAAGTGGTTCAATCCGGGGCCGACCAAGATCAACATGCCGATTAGCAGCACCCTCAAGACAGGGTTCGAAATTCAGGCTCTGCCGCATTAGCCGGTGTAACGGCGGGGGCGTTCTGCGCTCCCGCCGGCCGCTTTTCGGGCGGGTAACCGGCAGGCTGCGGATATAGCGCATGCAATACAATTGGAACTGGAGCGTTCTTCTCCAGGAACCCTATTACGGCTGGATTTGGTCGGGCTTTACCTGGACCCTGGCGACCGGCTGTGCGGCCTGGGTGATCGCGATCAGTTTGGGCTCGGTCATCGGCGTGATGCGCACCACGCATGTTCCGATCCTGCGGTCGATCGGCACCTGCTATGTCGAGCTGTTCCGCAATATTCCTCTGCTTGTTCAGATGTTTCTTTGGTACTTCGTGTTTCCGGAACTCCTGTCCGAGGATGCAGGGATGTGGGTCAAGCGCGAAATGCCGATGCCGGAATACAGCACAGCGGTGATTTGTCTCGGCACCTATCATGCCTCCCGGGTCGCGGAGCAGGTGCGCGCCGGCATTGAATCGATCGGGCAGGGCCAGCGATTTGCCGGCCTCGCAATCGGTTTGACCTCGGTGCAGGTCTATCGTTACGTTCTTCTTCCAGTGTCCTATCGGATTATCGTGCCGCCGCTGACCAGTGATTTCCTCGGCATCATCAAGAATTCGTCGCTCGCACTGACCATCGGCGTGCTCGAGCTCACGGCGCAGACACGCCAGATCGAAGAATATACGTTTCAAGGCTTCGAGGCGTTCACCACGGCAACGGTACTGTACATCGTCGTCACCGCCGTGGTGATGGCAATGATGCGCGTGGTCGAAAAGAAAACCGCCGTTCCCGGCATGCTTTCGCTGGAGGCCAAGTGAGATGACAAGCGGCTTCGACTGGCAGGTGATCGTCAAAAACATTCCGTTTCTGTGGACGGGAATGCAGACCACGCTTCTGCTGACCGTCCTTGCCATTGGCGGTGGCATTATTGGCGGCACCATTCTGGCGCTTTGCCGATTGTCGAAATTTTCCGCGCTGTCCTGGTTCGGCGGCAGTTATGTCAATTTCTTCCGTTCGATGCCGCTGATCCTGGTTATTTTCTGGTTCTACTTTTTAGTGCCGATCTTTCTCGGCCGGCCGGTCGGCGGGTTCTATTCGGTCCTGATCGCCTTCATCCTGTTTGAAGCCGCCTATTACTGCGAGATCATCCGGGCCGGGATTGCCAGCGTCGGGCAGGGGCAGGTCTATGCGGGGCAGGCGGTCGGCCTGAATTATTTCCAGATCATGCGGTACATCATCCTGCCGCAGGCGTTCCGCAACATGGTGCCCATTTTGTTGACCCAGGGGATCATCCTTTTCCAGGACACCTCGCTGGTCTACGTCGTGGGGCTGCATGATTTCCTTGTCACGGCGGATATCGTCGCCAATCGCGACGTCCGGCTGATTGAAATGTATTCAACCGTGGCGGTTGTGTATTTCGTGATGTGCCTGCTCGGATCGCTCGGCGTTCGCAGGTTGCAAAGAAAGTATGCCCTATGATTGAAATTCAGCATGTCAGCAAATGGTACGGCGACTTCCACGTACTCAAGGATTGCTCGAGCCGCGTCGACAAGGGCGAGGTGGTCGTCGTCTGCGGGCCTTCCGGCAGCGGCAAGAGCACGCTGATCAAATGCGTCAACGGCCTGGAGCTGTTCCAGGAAGGGATGATCAGCGTCGATGGCACATCGGTCGGCGATGCAGGCACCAACCTGCCGGAGTTGCGCTCGCGTATCGGCATGGTGTTTCAGAATTTCGAACTGTTTCCGCACATTTCCGTCAATGACAATATCGGCCTCGCACAGATCAAGGTATTGGGCCGCAGTCAGGACGAGGCCAATGCGCGCGCGATGGAGTTGCTCGATCGCGTGGGCCTGGCCGATCAAGCGGACAAGTATCCGGCTCAACTCTCCGGCGGGCAGCAGCAGCGCGTCGCGATCGCGCGGGCGCTGGCGATGGATCCGATCGCCATGCTGTTCGATGAACCGACCTCGGCGCTCGATCCGGAGATGATCAACGAGGTGCTCGATGTGATGGTCGAACTTGCCCAGGAGGGCATGACCATGATGGTGGTGACCCATGAAATGGGCTTCGCCCGCAAGGTGGCGCACCGGGTCATCTTCATGGACGAAGGCCGCATCGAGGAAGACGCGACCAAGGATGATTTTTTCGGCACGCCGCGCGGCGACAGGGCGCAGCTCTTCCTGTCCAAGATATTATCCCACTAACGCAACGGTACGCTGCGGGCTACTGCGATGGCCGGTCGTGAAATGAAAAAACCAACCGCTGCGGAGGCACGGCTGCGGCCCGATCTTCTCGGCGTGATCGGTGGCATGGGGCCGCTGGCGACTGTGGATTTTCTGTCAAAATTGATCGCGTTGACGCCGGCGGAAAAGGATCCCGACCATGTGCCGGTGATCGTGTCGTCGGAACCGCAGATACCCAGCCGGCCGCGCGCCTATTTCGATCCGGACGACAACCCGTCGCCGCTGCACGCGATCCGGGCGCGCCGCGACATGCTGCTCGGTGCCGGGGCGCAGTGCCTGGTAATGCCCTGCAATACCGCGCATTACTGGTATGAGGAATTGACCGGCGACTGCCCGGTTCCCTTCATCCACATCGTGGAAGCGACGCAGGCTGAATTGCGGCGGCGAAACATCAACGGCGGCACCCTGGGACTAATCGGCACGGAGGCGACCTTGGCGGGCGGATTGTTCGAGCGGCCGCTTGCCGAGGCAGGTTATATTTGCATCCAGCCAGAGGATGGTGTCATGAAGGCATCGGTTCGGCCGGGGATCGATTTGGTGAAGCGCCATAATACCGCGGATGCCGAACCGTATTTTCGCCGCGCTGTGCAACATCTCTTGGATCGCGGGGCCGCGGTGGTCATTCTTGGTTGCACGGAAGTGCCTGCGGGTCTGCCGATGACAGATCAATGGATCGCGGAAAATTGCGTGGACCCGACCTTGGCATTGGCCAAGGCGGCATTGGATTGGGCCGAGAAAGTCCGGCGGGATTTGACGTTCGACTAGCTGATCGCCGATTAGCTGGCCGGTTGGTCGGTCGGATTGGTTGCGGTCGGCTTTCGGCATAGCCGCCCCGCTCATAACGTTACTCCGTTTCGATACCGAATTGCGCGGCGTTGTTCCTCGCTTCATCAAGCGCCTTACGCAGGGCTTTAATCTCTGCCATCAATTTTGCTTCGGTGCGGAAATTCGTTTTGGCATTCGCATCGAGCAATCGCTTGTTTTTTTTATTCGACTCGGCAAGAGCGGTTTGTGCCTGTTCGGCCTCATTCCGCGCCGTATCCATTTGCTGTTCCGCCGTCGCAAGTTTGGCTTCGGTCTCGGTGAGCCGCTTGCGCATGTACGCCAGCCGCCGCTGCAGAACGGCGCGCTGTTGGTTCGCGCGTTTGGCGGCTTTGACGCTCTGTTCGATCCGTTCGTTTTGCCGCGATCGCGTTTGGATGTCGCTTGCTGTGGGGGTTGGCGTCAACTCGGCAGCAGTTACCTCGGGAGGGGAGATTTGATCCGGAACAGGAGGCGAAGCGGTTTCTGTAACTTGCGGCACTTTTGCGGCAATCGCCTCCGCAGGCGCTTCCGTGGTCGCCTTCGCAGTCGCCTCCACAGGCACTTGCGCGGTCGGTGGTAACAGTGTGTCCGTCAGCGGAGGTATCTGGTTCGCAGAATCCGAATCGCTGAAAATCACCAGGCCCCAGCCGGAAATCGCCGCCAGTATCGCCAATACCACGGTAAGATGGCCGCCGCGCTGGTTTGGCGGTGGAGATGCCGGCACAACGGGCGGTTCCGTCGATAGGTCTTCCGAATCGTCGCCGTCCAGATTCAGGCTTTCCGCCAATGCCGCTTTTTCGGACGGCACGGGGTCGATCATGTCGTGTTGCGGGGGCTTGGAATCCCTTTGTTCCAAGCCCGGAGACTCGCCGGATTTTTTACCGGTTTTGGGCGATGGCGTGGAAGTCGACGGGGTTGCTGCCTTTTTGCCCTTGAGAGTGCCGAGTTCTTCCTTCAATTCGGCGACTTGCCGGACAAGCGCCGCATTCTCGGCTTTTTCGGCGCGCGCGGCTTGCGCCAGCGTGTCGCCCAAGGCGCTCTTTGCCTTTTGGGCGGCGATTTCCTCGGCAGCGACGCGCTCGGCCACGGCAGCACGCTGCTCCGCCTCGGCGAGCCGTTGGTGGAGTTCAAGCACCTCGTTCTCCAGCGACGCCAACTGCAACG